>CAMZEK010000003.1 GCA_947305795.1 uncultured Bacteroidales bacterium
AGACACAAACCACGCTTGATGCTAACGGTGAATGGAGCATCACTTTTAACGCTGATGGCACGGCGGAAGTCGTCGCCCAAGGCGAAAACGAACGTAACAATATGCGTTTCAACCCCAACACCCAAAATAATGCCCCGCTGTTCAGCTGCTATTCAGAAGGCTCCAACATCGACACGCGCGTCAGCTTCTACAAGGCTGGCGGCAGCTCGCAGCCCGACCCCGAGCCGAGCAACTATCCCACCAACTTTGTTGCCTCTGTGAATGGCCTTGACGTGACCCTCACTTGGACTGATGCCGTTGGTGCGCAACTGCCCGCAAAGTACTTGGTTGTGGCCTCCACGGGCAACATCACTGTTCCCGTTGATGGCACGCCTGTTGCCGATGGACCATTGGCCAAGAATGTGGCCTACGGCGCTCAAACCGTGAGCTTTACCGGCTTGCAGGGCGGAACGACTTATTATTTCGCCATCTTCCCTTACACAAACAGTGGCACCAACATTGACTACAAAACGGATGGCAACTATCCGACCGCCACTGCTGCCACCGAGGATATCACCATCCTATTGTATGAAGGCTTCGATGAAGGCCTCGGTGTTTTCACCGCTTACGATGCATACGGTGACCAAGGCTGGCACCAAGGCTCCTATCAAAGCACAACCTACGCCAATATGAACGGCTACGCTAACCAAACTTACAACGCTAATGAAGACTGGTTGATTGGTGAAGTGCCTGGGTTTACTGATACTCACTTTACTGATATTTATTTGGAGTTCCGTACTGCCATGAAGTTTGAAGGTGATCCACTCCGCGTGGTTGTTTCTGGTGACTATGACGGCCACAGCGACCCCAGCGATTTCGAGTGGATTGACATCACCGATGCTTTTGATTACTCTTCAGGTAACTATGAATGGGTTGAATCAGGCCAGGTCAACATCATTGATGAGGTGGGCGATTTTGCTAATGCTGGAAATAGTTGGTATGTCGCTTTCGTTTACACCAGTAACACCGAGGCTGCCTCTTCATGGGAAATCGATTACGTTAAGGTGACAGGTAAGTGGATTGCTTCTGTTAATGACAATGATGCCATTGCAGTCAGCCTCTATCCCAACCCTGCCCGTGAGTCGGTCAGAATCATGCTGGAGAGCGATGCCCAAGTCAGCGTTTTCGATATGACAGGCCGTGTGGTCAGCACAACGTATGTGGCTGCCGGTCAAGCTCAACTCAGCGTGAGCGAACTAGAGAACGGCGTCTATTTCGTCAACGTCCGCTTTGCCGACGGAACCACTGCCATTTCCAAATTTGTGAAGTTCTAAGATTTTAATGGGTTAGGGCGGATTTCAAATCCGCCCTAACTTTTATATGAAAAGACTATTTCTCATAGCATTACTTTTCCTAACCTTTTGGGCTTCAGCCCAGCAGGTGGAACCCGTGCGTTATGAGGTAGACCGCTGGAACAAAGAGCAAGATGTTCATTTCCAGTCATTTGACGAGCAAGGAGGCATTATGGTTGTTGAGACCGAAAAGACCGACAAGGACAAGAACCGCCTGTGGAGTTTCGCCGTTCTTGACACGAGCCTGTACGAACTGCGCAACGACCTCATTCCTTTGCCTGAAAAGATGAAATTCGTTGATTCGGGTAGCGATGACCATTTTGCGGCTTTCCTTTTCGTCAATGATGGCAACAAAAAGGCTTCGGATTCGCTTGATTTTCTTGTTGTTGCCTTTAATCGGACAGAGGATTCCTATCAGACGTTTTGGGACAAATGGCCAGAGAAAACGGTGCCGCTGACTGTCGCTGTTGTCGATGGCACTATGATGATGGCCGTCAACAACAAGGGCGGCAACGGAAGTCTCTTTTTCTACGATTTGTCCAATAACTCGTTCCGAACGGTAACGCCGTCCATTTCAAATAGTTTTGTATTGTTTCAGGCGACAGCGTTTCCGAAAGAGCGTTGCTTTGTGGTGGCTGCCAAAGAGTTTGAGAACAAGCGTTTTGTGGCAACCACTTTCTTGGTTTATGCGCCCACAGGCAACTTGCAGGGGACCTATCGTTATGAGAACATTCCGAACGCTGCCTTGGGCCGTATGGTTTTCCGCTTCGACGAAAATCGCAATCTCGTTGTTATTGGAACTTTGGAGCGTGAGACTGGCCGGAAAGTCAACTTAGAGGGCGTAACGGACAATTTCGACAAGGAGAGCGTTGGCGTGGTTTGGATGCGTTTCGTCGGCGGTCAACCCGATAGTAAGGTGTTCTTGTTCAAGGATATGCCTGAAATCGAGCATGCCTTGACCGCTTCTGATCGTGTCCGTGTGCGTGAGGAAAAGCTGAAAAACCAAAAGAAGGAAAATCCGACTCGAGGCGAAATCGCTTTCCAGTTCTTGACGCCGCGTCTGACCGATTTCGGCGATTTGACTGTCTTTGCAGCGGAGGCTTTTGTGCCCTATTACCACACCGAAACCCGCATGAGTTATGGCTATTACGGCTATTACGGGGGCTATCCATATACTTATACCGTGTTTGATGGCTACGACTTTTTCAGCGAGGTGTTGCTGGCTTTCGACCGCGACGGCCACTTGCAATGGCAGCAGTCGGTGAAGTTCGACAACGAACTGACCTACGACTTGTATTCCCATGCCGCCGAAAATGCTTGCTATGATGAACTGGTGGTGGCATCGCCCTATCGCAATAACCTACGCTATGTGTCGTTCGACGCGCAAGGTCAGGCCTTGATGAACCAGCGAAACGAGAAAATCGCCCCGATTCATGGCGCTGATTATGTGGAAGATGAGTACTTTGCACAAATCGCGAGATGGTATGGCAGCCGTTTCCTCATTTTTGGCTCACAAATCATCCAAAACAGCACCCAACCCAAGGCAAGACGAACGGTGTACTACTTGCAAAAGGTTCAATATGAATGAGTTATGTTTGGAAGTTACCTAGGATATTTGTGGCTACGCAAGAATGAGTATAAGATACATTCGCCTTTCGTATTCGATTTCATGAAGAAGGTGCTTTACGACCATGGCTCCAATCGTGACTACGACTTAATGTTGAGAATCAGCCGTTTGCTGGATAAGAAACCCATGCGAAACCGTAGACGCCGCAAGCAAAGCCGGTTCCTTTATCGAATTGTGCACTACCTTGAGCCAGATTCAGTGGTGTCGTTCGGCTCGCTCAGTGCGATGGATACGTCAGCATTGGCTTTGGGTAATTTGCAGACCAAAGTCCATCTTGAGCAATCTACTGATTTTCTGGATACTATGAATTCAATGGGCATTGTCAATGTGAGTCTCATCCAACCAGCCGAGTTCGATTCGGAGCGTTTCAAACAGCTTAATACGGGTTTGGTCATTTTTGGTTTCGATGCTTTTGGAGACGACAATTGGGACTATCTCGATGATTGCCTACTTCACAAAACAGAGGACTCAGTGTTTCTTTTTGAAGGCATCCACCGTAATCGTGATATTGAGGAAGCTTGGGAGCAAATGAAAGCTCGCGAGGACGTCACTTTGACAATAGACATTTATAGTTATGGCTTGGTTTTCTTCCGCGAAGGCATTGAGAAACAGGATTTTATATTGAAGTATTAGAGTATAATATCACAAAACATGCAAAACATACAAAACAATAATCAAGGTGGGGAAAGCACGCCAACCGGCTGCTTTCTGGCGGCGACGCGGTTGCGTAGCCGCCACAACCAATGAAAGGTTTTGAAAGTTTTGTCGGTTTTGTGACAAAAAGAATTACAATGAAAAACATTACTTATACAAAAACCGGCGACGAAGGCAAGACCTCATTGATAGGCGGCTTGCGTGTCGCGAAATTTGACGATAGGGTGGAGGCTTACGGCACCGTTGATGAGTTAAGTGCCTTTATTGGCGTGCTTTACGATCAGGAAGGCGTCACTGACGAGATGAAATCCGTTTTGGACACGATTCAGAACAAGTTGTTCACCATCGAATCGCATTTTGCCTTGGACGAAAACTCCGAGGTAAAGAAGATGATTCCCGTTTTGACGGCCGAGGACGTGGCTTTCGTGGAGCACGAAATCGACGTGATGAACGCCCAATTGCCCGAATTGAAATCATTCGTCATCCCAGGTGGAAACTTGAAGGCAAGTCACTCGCATGTGTGTCGCACGGTGTGCCGTCGTGCCGAGCGTCAGGGGTGGCGTTTGGCCGCCCAACATCCCGTTGATTCGGTCGACTTGAAATACCTCAACCGACTGTCGGATTACTTCTTTGTTTTGTCAAGATTTTTCGCTTTTTTAGACAAAGTTGGCGAAAACAATTGGGAATCAAATAGATAAAAATTTGTTATTTTTATTAAAAACCCCTTGTTAGTTCGAAAAGAACTTGTATTTTTGCGCCCTCAAATCGAAGATTAAACGGAGTTAAATTTAAACGAAAAATACTATGTATTGGACACTGGAATTAGCCTCAAAACTGGAAGACGCACCGTGGCCGGCCACCCGTGACGAGTTGTTGGATTGGGCCTTGCGTACCGGAGCGCAGGAAGAAATCATAGAGAACCTTCAAGAGATGGAGGACGAAGGCGAAATATACGAACGCATTGAAGACCTTTGGCCCGATTATCCTTCCAAGGACGATTTCTTTTTCAACGAGGATGAGTATTGATTAGCTAAATAGCTGAATATCAAAAAGTAAAAAAGGCTGTTAGGTTAACTAACGGCCTTTTTTGTGTTCAAATAAGTAAAAATATAAACTTAAATGGAAACATAAGTTAACCTAAATTTGAACATAGTTTGGTACGTTTTTTCAGGAAGAACAGTACTAGAGAAAAATCTTTGTAAAGCGTTGGTAATGAGTGTATTCCATTTTTAAGCCAGGTTAACTTATTTTTTCATCATATTTCACGGAATTCCGTCTATTTACAGGGCTTCCCGATGATTGGATGCCGCAACGTTTTTCCCTGCGGTGAACGTCCTTTTTTTCGACGTTTTTTCACCCTGAATTTACTATGTTATCACTTGGAAGAAACATAATGTGGTCGAGTTTATGGCCACGAAGTTGATTCGCGACCTCTGGCGAGCTTTCTTTTGGAAGGCTATAAAGTTATAGGGTTATGGGTTGAGGGTGTGACTGGGGAGACAAAATGCTAGCCAGAAACAATTTTTTCTCCTCCTGTTACGACGATTCCGAAATTACTGCTATCTTCGTGGAGCAAAAGGTTCATTTATTATCTCGACCAACTAGGCGGCCTGCTTGTGAAATTCGGTCGCCTAACTTTTTTTATTTCTGTTTTTATATCTCCATACGTACCCGTATGCAGTTTTAAATTTCCCTGAGGCACAATGAGATACTGACCAAGGACATTTATATCCGAGTGTCTTGGCTGCCATGGATGCTGATGACCATTCTTTTATGAAGTTTCCTTGAAGGTCGTACTGGAGCACTGGATTAGATTGAGTCTCTGTATGTCTTTGTATGCCAGTCCCTAGATGTATATTATCATAATGTGTAAGCATCACTAGGTTGTCAAGCCTGTTATTCGACCTGTTTTCATCTTTGTGACCAATCTCATATCCTTCTGGAATAGGGCCTTTGGATTTTTCCCGTACCAGGCGACTTGCAGAGACATAGTTTTTTACATTGTCCTTAATCAGCACGTATCGTATGTAATTGTCTTGGTTTATCTTTCCTTTGAGCAGTCGGGTCTTTCCTATGTTCCTGTAATTGATTGATCTCACGTTGCCCCAATCACTTACTTCGTACTTGTCTTCGTAACCTGGTATGGGCTTTCAGGTTTCTTTTGGTGTTTTTGCCATTACTTTTTTGATTTTATTTTGTAAGCAACCACTTCAAACTCAGAATATCCTGTTGAAACTAGGATTCTTAATTCCGATTTCATGTTGGACTCATTGGAGATTGGATGCAAAGATAGCACTATTCGTAATTATGTGCAACCGTTGAATCCATTTATATGTCAGAGTAAATCATGCTGCCTAAATTCAACATAGAAGTGCGAAAAGGCAGGGGTATGAGGATGGGTTTTAATTAACTGATAATCAGTTTGATAAAAAGGCCCTTGGTCAACCTAAGAGCCTTTTTTTGTGTTCCTAATAAGTAAAAACCATGATTTTGCTGTATTTTTGCCCAAAATTCAAATGTTATGAAGTCAACTATTAAATTCGTTCTTTTTCTTGCGACGATGTCGCTAAGTATGGTGGCCTTTGGTCAGGAGTCTGTCGAAAGCATGTCGGTCAATCAATCCGACAGTCTCGGACAGATTTATCTTGACATGCCCTTGGTGACGTTGCCTGCGCAAATCCAGGCCTACAATACCACGGGCGGATTCTTCCCGTCGTACATGAACCCCGGCATGGAGAACAGTCTGGCCTACACCACCGACTTCTATACCGCCGCACACTACAGTTTGAAGAAAGCCTTCAACTTCAAAAGTCCTTTTTGGACCTCCTTCTCACAACGCATGGCTGTTGCGCTTTTTGACGTGTTCACCATGGAGTTGCCTCTGGCTTATTCATGGCTGCATGAAGAATATCACCGTGGGGTCATGACGCAATATGGTGTCAACAGTTTCAATGAGGTGTTGCTGTTTCGGCTGGGGTCAAGCAGCATCGCCGTCAGCCATGAGACCGACGAGGAAATGGCCATGCTGTGCGACAGTTATCATCCCGACTTCGTGCGCTTGATGGGTGCCGGCCACGAGGCCCAAGTCGACCTTAACCGCAACTTGCAGAGCAACCAGTTTTTCTACCACCAAGATTTGTTCAACTCTGTCATGTACTGGATGACCGCTGTCCAGAATTTTATGTATATCGCGACATGCGTCAATGGCGGCGGCGACGAGATGATGCAGGAACGTAATGCCGTGGAGTTTAACATCGAAGACCGTGACTTCACGGGCATGGACATGAACGCTTGGGTTGATGCGCTTTGGTATCCCGAGAAGCCGTACGCCGACCGTGGTCCCCATCCGAGCGGTAACGGCATCAACCGTTACATCATGACCGAAGACCTTCCCGAAGAATGTATCCAATACCTCCGCAAGCAGGCAGGACTCGACTTGTTCAACTTCCTCTCCCCAATGCTCATCGGATTCCACCGTTTCCGCTTGACCAACACCGAGAGCGGCCCTTACTACGGCAACTTCGCCTTCCGCCACTACCTGACCTCCTTCGGCGACGACGTCTCCTTAGACCTTTATCTTCAGGCACCTTGGGCCAACCTTTACACCACACTCCACAGTTACAACAACTTCGACCACCACTTTGGCGGCTTAGAGGTCGGGCTGGTTGACTTTCCGCTGTTCGACAACCGTTTGCTTGTGGGTGGCACGCTGATGGGCTGGATACAACCAAAAGACATGCTGTTTAAAACACCAGCAGGCAGTTTCGGCGGTTTGGCCAAGACCAAAATGAGCTATCACAGCCGTTTTGTAGACCCTTACCTCGAACTGGGCTGGAAGAGCAATGGCTGGGTGGCTGGCAACGCCAATCTCGGAAGTGGCTTTTTCCTCCGTGCCGGCCTCCGTTGGCAGATTGGAAGCCTTCCATGACAACGTTGTGTCCAACCGTTCCTTCGGGATTCTCGACGGTCAAATGATTAATACTACAGAATTTTAGCTTTTTCGATACGCAAAATGCTTACTCCTCTTTCGGTGTCCGTTTTTCCTTCCGAAATGAGTAGAATTTGTTTGCCAAGTAGCTGAATGTCACGCAAATGACGGAGATGATGACATACGATATTGTCGGCCAAATGTGCAGCACCTCGACGAAGAGTTTCAGGCCGATATAGTTGAGGAGGATGTTCCCTACAGTCACGAGCAAGTATCTGACAATCTGCGTTCTGCCGCGCAAAGTGGAGCCTGAGAAACTGATGTGGCGTGCCATCCAGAAGCCCGTTAAAAAGGTGATGGGGAACTTGAATATGAAGGCCGCGATGTGGGGCGTGAACGCCACGAAACCGAGGTCGAAGACTTGGCCTTTGAAGACGAAATGGTAAAACACATAATACAGTACCCATTCCAAAGCCAAATTCAAGCCGCCGCAAGCCGCGTAACGGAACAGTTCGAGGCTCATGAATTTGCGAAAAGGTGGATAGAAGAAGTCAATGACCGTAGTCAGGGTACGTTCAATCCAAAGTTCTATGTTTTTCAGGGCTGACATTCGGGCTGCAAAGATAAGAATTTACAGCCAAATCACCTCAAAGTCTTGGAGCAAATTGGAGGCTTTCTGAACATCGTCTGTAAAACCCAACACATAGCCGCCACCACCTGAGCCTGAGATTTTTGCGCCGAAATGAAAGTCGAAATCGGTCGTGAATAGGTCTAAAGTG
Organism: uncultured Bacteroidales bacterium; assembly: GCA_947305795.1. Lineage (GTDB taxonomy): Bacteria > Bacteroidota > Bacteroidia > Bacteroidales > F082 > Limimorpha. Next base: position 8,320 of record CAMZEK010000003.1, read on the forward strand.
TTGTCGGTAATCATCGGGCGCAAAAACTCCAATTGACCTTTGGTAAGTTGCTTTAAGGAATTGAAAAACAGATTCTTATCGCCCGAAATCATCATTTCGATGCAGGATTTCACAAAAGGAATGTAATTTGTCTGGAATCTGTTCAAGAAGTCAGGATTCTCCCGTTGCGCCTTGAAGTGGTTCACCAAAGGCTTGGTGTTGCTCTTTATCTTCGTGTCAATCAGCCAGATATGGATGTCCTTTTTCAGAAAATCGTCTGAAAGTAGTTGCACGCCATCGGGTGTGATTCTGAACGGTTGGCCCAAATAGCATTGTAACGGGTCGATGCCGCTGCTGCTGCCGTGGAAGTGGCTCTCCATCAGGCCGAAAAGCGATTTCAATTGCAGGTAATCATCGGTTTTGTTTAAAGCATAACGGTCGTAAACGGCAGCCACCAAAGTCCCAGAGCTGCCCAAACCGTAACCTGAAGGCACATTGGAGGCAAGGAATAAACCTTCATCCAAGTCTTTTTTAAAAGCCTGAAGGTCAAAGAGATTTGAGAGTGTTTCAGTTTCTGAAAGATACTTACAAAACAGTTTCAGACTCTGGTTAGATGTCAGTGAGGCGGCTCGGTTTCGGGTTTGCGGGAACTGCCATTGCGCTGAAAACCGCTTCAACGGAATCATCAAGGCGGTGGCGTCGAAAATCATCGAATACTCGCCGAAAAGGATGACTTTGCTATAGTAACGGTCTCTCATCACAACAGTTTTTTCGGGCCGTCGCCAACATGGTCGGCAATCCAACGGCTTTGGTTACAATAAGTTACCAATTCGCTCTTAATGAAACTTTCCACTTTTTCTGCCTCGTTTTCTGGATACAGCAAATGCACATTGGGGCCGGCATCCAAAGTGAAGCAAAGTGGTATTCTGGTCTCGTTTCTGAAATGCCTTATTTCCTCGATGATACGCAAAGTGTTGGGTTTCATCAAGATAAAGGATGGATTGGAGCACATCATCAAGGCGTGGAGTTGTAGGGCTTCCGACTCGGTGATATTAATAAAGGTATCCAAATCACCTGATTTCAAAGCAATGAGTAGGTTTTTGATGTTCTCGTTGGCTTGTGCGTAACGTGCAGAGGCGTAGGGATTTCCTTCCATCAAAGCATGTCCTGCACGGCTGGAAACAGACTTGGTCTCACCGCTGACAATCAAAATGCTGTCGCGATAGGTCTTGAAAATGGGGTGAATATCGTTTTCCAACGGAACAGCGTATTCATCGGAACTACCTTTGTAGCAGTCCGTTGCGCCCCAAAGCGCCATCTTTGGAAACACCGAGCGCGCCGCACTGCCCGATGCCAAACGGGAAAAATATGAAGCCTTGCATAAATCCAAGGTCCCTGAAGGTTCCTGAGCTTGTCGAAGGGCCGAAGGGCCGACCAAAAGACTTTCAATCTCCATCAAACACATTACAAACGCGCTCATCGACGAAGCCGAGGAAGCAATGCCCGAAGAATGTGGGAAAGTATTGCGGCTCTCGACTTTCAGATTCAGTTGGTTGAGGAACGGGAAAAACGCCTGATAATCAAGCAAAAACTTCTCGACTTTTGCGCCAAAGGTAGGGTTTTCCTTGCCGTCGAAGAAGAATCTGAAGCCAAAATTGCTGGCTTTTTCAAAGCTGACGAATGTCTCAGTGCAGCATTCCGATAAAGTAAAGCTAATCGACGGATTCTGAGGGATTTGCTTCCCTTTCTTGCCCCAATATTTCACCAAAGCGATGTTCGACGGGCTGACCCAGCCCACTTTGCCCTGAAAGTCGCTCGGCACCTTGCCTTTGAAAGCCTCGTTTGACCATTTGTTTTCCATTTTCGATATTTTAGGGTGCGAAGATACAAAATCTCTTTACAAGACGATTTCATCATACGCAAAAACCACTTCCAAGCCTTTCCCTTTGAAATAGGTCTTCACCTTTTTTTTGTCCCATTCCGTTGCAGCCAAAATAAAATCGCCGCCCCATGCACCCAAGGATTTCAGTGTGCCTTCAAAGTCGGGGAAACGTTTTTGCACAGGTTCCTGTCCGATGCAGCGGGCGATGAGGCGCTCGTGGCATTGCATGAGCAGGCTGAACTCATCCAAATTTTGGCATTTCGGGACGGAGCGGCTGATTTCCGAAACGGCTTCAATATCTTTCTGTAAATCAACGGGATTCGCTTTCTCCAAAAACGCCTTGATTTCCTTGGAGGAACTTTGCTTTTGGCCTTGATAGATGAAAAACAGATGCTCGGCGAAAGGTGGGTTGAAATCAACAGGTTCAACCATAGGTGTCGGCGTTTCGACAGGCTCAATGACCTGGGTTTTTGCAGATCCCTGAAGGTCCCTGAGCTTGTCGAAGGGCTGAAGGGCCGTTTTAGCAGGTGAAAGTTGATAATAAATCGGTTGCTCTGCCGTGGCGCAAGCAATGTCGTATCCCGAACCGCCGAAGGTCAGTTTCAGCAGTTCGTAGGGATTCACATCGGCCCATTGTGCGAGGTTGGCAATCAAGGTGGAACTGCTGCCTAAGCCCCAATTCGGATTGAAGTCGAGGCGGGTCGTAAACCTCATGCCATTGCCTTCAAAAGCCTTTGGATTCAGTCGTTTGACAGCCTTCAGGATTTCTGCCAGTTTTTCGGCCTTGGGTTGGTCGTCACAATCGATGATTTCGAGGTTTTCAGGGTTCAAGGTAACCGAAAACCATTGACCGTCAGGTTGGTATGCATTCCATTGTAGAGCCGTACCATGGAGCGGCGCTACGGTCAAGGTTTGGCCCAATCTCAGCGGTAAAGCTAAGGCCAATGCACCTTTCAATACGAGGTACTCACCCGTCAAAAGAAATTTTCCGTGTGAGTAATAACGGTTCATTTTTTCAGTGAATCTAAGAATTGTTCCACCGCCGCATACGACACCGTCTTGTCCTTGAAATACTCTCGCGCTTTTTTCTTGTCTTCATCGCTGGCATTCAATTGGTTCAAGATATTATTTAAGTGCATCTTCATGTGCCCAGCCTGAATGCCTTTGGTGGTCAGGGAGCGCACGGCGGAGAAGTTGTTGGCCAAGCCCATCGTGGCGGCAATCATCATCAGCTCCTTGGCGGTGGGATTGCCCAAAAGTTCAAGGGTTTTTTTGGCCAATGGATGTAGGCTGGTCAGTCCACCGACAGTACCCAAAGCCATTGGTACTTCCAACTCGAAATGGAAAACTCCGTTTTCAATTGTGGCCGTGGAAAGGCTCTCGTAGTGGCCGTTGCGTGAGGCGTAAGTGTGTCCGGCAGCCTCCACAGCGCGGAAGTCGTTGCCTGTGGCGATGACCACCGCGTCAATGCCGTTATAAATGCCCTTGTTGTGCGTCGTGGCGCGGTCGGTGTCAATGTGGGCGATGTCGACAGCCTTCTTGAATTTTTTGGCGTATTCGGCACCTGAAAGGTGTTCGTCGATGCCATCCAGCTGACTGACAGGACATTCCACCCAAACTCGTACCCGACAGTCGGGCGTGTTGTTCGACAAAATGGTCATGATGATTTCCACCTTGCGGAGGTCATCGGGCAGGTCATTGCGCTCGGCGAAAAAGTCTTGCAGGCTGTGGCCAAACTGCTCCAAAACGGAATTGATAAAATTGGCGCCCATCGCGTCGCCAGTACCGAACTCGACACGAATCTGGTAATAATCAGGGATTTGTGCGCTGTAGTCGATGAGCTTCATGCCCAGGATTCCGCCGCCGCGCTTTTGCATTTTTTCGGTCATGGAGACCGTGTCGGCCAAGAGGCGTTTCTCGATTTCGGGGAACAGCGCAAAGAGTTTTTCCTTGTCGCCACTCCAACCGAAATGCACCTGTCCGACCTTGCGCACGTCGACGACTTCAGCATGGAAACCGCCTCTGTCGCCCCAGAATTTGGCTGCCGCCGAGGCCGCCGCCACGACCGAACTTTCCTCGATGACCATCGGCACGATGTAGTCCTTACCGTTGATGGTCACATTGGGCGAGATGCCGTATGGGATGAAGAAATTTGTGATGGTGTTCTCGCTGAACTCGTCAAAAAGTTGTTGCTGCTTCGAATCGGAGTGCCAGTAGCTTTTCAGCAGGCTAATGACCTCGCCTGGGTTCTCGAAGTAGTTGGCAATCAGCTTCAACTTCTCTTCCTTGAGAAGCTTGGAAAAGCCTTTTTTTATTCGTTCGCGAGTGGCCATAATGGTTTACCATTCTTCTTCTTCGATGACTTGCTGAGGCACAAGTTTTTCCTCAAACTGCTTGCCCCAGTCTTCGGCAAATTCAGCGATTTGGTTCAGGTAGCTGTCCCAAATAGGCTGATACAGAGGGTCTTCCTTATTCATCCATTCCTCGCAAGGATGGTTGGATTGCGTTTTTTGCATGAAGTCAGTGAGGGTATAGCGCACGCGGCCTTCACGCACCTCGATGACGAAACGGTAGGTAATCCAAGGCCATTTCGACTTCACGGGGTCGCCGTTGTCCAATTGGAGTTGGTGCTTGCCTTTCATGGTGCGGCCGTCGTTTTGCTGGAGAATGGTGGCTGGACTTTTGTAATAGGAGTTCATAAACTCGCTGAAAATTCGGTTATACACCTGATCTTCAGAGCCTACGGTGTTGATGACCTTGCGGAAAGTAATTTTCTCGGTTTTCGCGTCAATCGGGAGGTTGGATTGGGCAAAGGTGACGGTCGCAAACAGGGTGGCGACGATGAACAATGCTACTTTTTTCATTGCGTTGAAATTTTTGACAAAATTAGTAATAATTTGGTTTGATTTGTAGAATACGGCGCGAAACTATCAAATTTCAGGCCAAAATCAAAACGGGATGAGTTGCGAGTCATCGGAACAATCGACATTGAGGTGCGGATTGCCCTTATAATACAAGGTTGAACCCGACAAAAGGAATCCGCTTATCGTATCCGTGACATTCACCGTGGCCTCCGACGCACCATCCAAATAAACGCTCATGTCTTTTACTTCGGCCTGAGCCATATTAATGGTGCCTGCATCCTTAACCTCAATGGATGCTGAGGGTATGTTTCCGCCAAAAACAATCAGTTGCGAGGAAATCCCCACACCTGTGGTGAATGATTCCTCGACATAAAAATAGCCCTTGCAGGAAGACCCTTTATGGGCATAGACGGTGCAATTTGTTCCATGAAAGTCTACACCATAGATTTGCGAACCGTTGGTTAAATTGATGCTAGACAATTGGGAAGTAACCGCGAAACCATTGCAAACAGAACCGTCGTGCAACTCCATATTTATACCATCTTCCAGTTTGAAAAGCCCATCCATAGCGATGACAGAGGCGTTTTCGGCCTTAATGTAAAGATGTTCTCTTTCTGAAGTATGCACTTTTGCCTTGAAAACCGACCCTGTTTCAGGATACACCTTGCCCGTGAAGCCGATGGACAGCCAATCGTTAGTTTCCTTGACGGCAATGTAATCCTCCAAATAAGCGGAATATTCCAGCTCCACATAGGAATTCAGGCTGTCATAGACGAAAGAGACCTCCCAAGCGTCATTGACATGAAACAGCGAGATGTCGGTGTTTTCATATACGGTTTTCTGCTTGACGGTCATGTCAACGGTTTTCTTGCAGGAGGCGGCGAAGCAAAGTGCCGCGCAAAGCAGGACGGCGGCAAGCAGTTGCGCGCCGCCAGCTTCACAAATGAGGTTTTCTACTTTTTTCATTGCGTTGAAATTTTTGACAAAATTAGTAATAATTTGGTTTGATTTGTAGAATACGGCGCGAAACTATCAAATTTCAGGCCAAAATCAAAACGGGATGAGTTGCGAGTCATCGGAACAATCGACATTGAGGTGCGGATTGCCCTTATAATACAAGGTTGAACCCGACAAAAGGAATCCGCTTATCGTATCCGTGACATTCACCGTGGCCTCCGACGCACCATCCAAATAAACGCTCATGTCTTTTACTTCGGCCTGAGCCATATTAATGGTGCCTGCATCCTTAACCTCAATGGATGCTGAGGGTATGTTTCCGCCAAAAACAATCAGTTGCGAGGAAATCCCCACACCTGTGGTGAATGATTCCTCGACATAAAAATAGCCCTTGCAGGAAGACCCTTTATGGGCATAGACGGTGCAATTTGTTCCATGAAAGTCTACACCATAGATTTGCGAACCGTTGGTTAAATTGATGCTAGACAATTGGGAAGTAACCGCGAAACCATTGCAAACAGAACCGTCGTGCAACTCCATATTTATACCATCTTCCAGTTTGAAAAGCCCATCCATAGCGATGACAGAGGCGTTTTCGGCCTTAATGTAAAGATGTTCTCTTTCTGAAGTATGCACTTTTGCCTTGAAAACCGACCCTGTTTCAGGATACACCTTGCCCGTGAAGCCGATGGACAGCCAATCGTTAGTTTCCTTGACGGCAATGTAATCCTCCAAATAAGCGGAATATTCCAGCTCCACATAGGAATTCAGGCTGTCATAGACGAAAGAGACCTCCCAAGCGTCATTGACATGAAACAGCGAGATGTCGGTGTTTTCATATACGGTTTTCTGCTTGACGGTCATGTCAACGGTTTTCTTGCAGGAGGCGGCGAAGCAAAGTGCCGCGCAAAGCAGGACGGCGGCAAGCAGTTGCGCGCCGCCAGCTTCACAAATGAGGTTTTGGGGGTTTTGCAGGTTTTGTGACATTATACGATAGTTTTATTGGTGGTGATAAGGTTCTCCCTTCAAAATGGTGAAGGCGCGGTAAAGCTGTTCGACAAAAATCAGCCGCACCATCTGATGGCTGAAAGTCATTGGAGAAAGCGACATTTGGGCATTGGCGCGGTCATACACCTCTTGCGCGAAGCCGTAAGGCCCGCCGATGATGAACACCAAGCGTTTAGTGCCCGAAGCCATCTGTTTTTCAAGGCTTTCGGAAAATTCAACCGAAGTGAACTGCTTGCCGTTCTCGTCCAAAAGGATGACTTGGTCACTGGGTTGTAGTTGTTGCAACAACAGAAAACTTTCGGCTTTCTTTTGTTGTTCTTCGCTTAAAGTCTTTCGGTTGCGAGGGTCAGGGATTTCCTTCATCTCAAACGAAACGTAGTGCCCTAACCGACCCACGTATTTTTTGATGCCGGTGAGCAAATAGTCTTCATCCGTCTTTCCGATAGCCAAGAGCAGGATTTTCATGCGCTCAGTCGAGGATTTCGTAGAACTGGATGCCTCCGGGCCGTATCGGGTGACCAGCCTCGTAGTATTCGATAGGCCGTAGCACCTTGTCAAAGATGTAGTATTGGAGCAACACGAAGTCTTTCCCGTCGTTGGTGAGGCCGTAGATGCGGTCGTGGTCGATGGGGTCGAGTGGGTTGCCATGGTCGTCCACGAGGCCTTCGATTTCTTGGATGCTAGTGTTCACTACAAGTTTCTCGAAAGTCGTCACTTGGGTGACGGTGCCATCGTTTTTCGTCAACGTAATTCTATGAAGGAACGGCGATTGCGAGATGGAATCGATGCGCTGCTGGGCCATGAGGTTGTTCATCAGTGACTCAAAGCGCAGGTCGCTGAACGAGGAAAGTAGGTTGATGACCTTGAGCGTGTCGTAGGGTAGAGAAATGCCGTCGGCAAGTCGAGTTAGCTTGTATTCGTGCCTCCCTGTGTTTTCCACGCGGAAACTGGATTGCGGCTCTCGGTTGAACTCTATTTCGACCGACTTGATGTCGGCAAGGGTGGCTTGGAAGATAGTGTGGTCTCGCCAGTCGTCTGGTTTTGCGGTGAAACGGGTGGAGATAAAGCCACGGAATGCTGGGATATAGACGATATAAGCTTTGTCAGAACCCTCCTTTAGCATGAAAGTGCCGCTGCTGTCTTTGGTGGCATCGCCGACGTAGAACACTTTGGTGCGTTTCTCATGGTAGAATAGTTTGACGCGGTTGAACAAATTGATGCGCGGAACGGTCTGATATATTTCCACTTTGGTGCTGTTTACAGCCAATTGCTTCACGATGTTGTCATGACTAGCACGTGAGACAGGCATCTTGATGCGCACTTTGTATAGGGTGGAAAGAAAGTACTGCACTTGCTTCGAGTGGGCTTTGTAGGTTTTGTTGAGGAGCCAACTACCGTCGTTTTGCCGCTCCAATAGCGACTCGTTTTCAAAACGGTCGGCGAGATAGAACTTGGTGATGGAGGCTGTGTCCCACACCGTGAAGTCGGCGTCCTTGCCTTGAATGGTCGAGAGGTAACGGTTGTTCCAAATCAAAATGCCGGCAATGACAACGAGAATCGCTGCAATGATGATAGTTATTTTGTTGTTTTTCTTCATTATATGTTATTTTTTGCTGTATTTTTTCTTTCTGATGAAAGCCATGACAAAACCCAAGGCGACAATCAGTGCAGTGGGAACAATGGTATTGATAAGTTGCCATTTCGTGCGTTCCTTGTTGATTTTTGCCATATCTAAAAGCCTGATTTTCAATTCTCTCGAACGGATATCAATCAAACCTTCGCCGTCTACGAGATAGCTGATGCAGTTTTCGATAAACTCTTTGTTGGCATAGGTGTTGCCCGTGTATTGGTCAAAGCCAAGGGCCAAAGGTGTTTTGCGACGGATGTCGATTTGGTTGCGGATGATGTCGCCGTCTGCCACAACAATCATGGCGGTGGGGACGCTTTCGTCAAGGAACTGCATCTCTTGGCTGTCTATAATTTCCTGTGGGATGCGGTTGGCGTAGAGTGAGGGGAAAGTGCCTTTCAGAAGATAGGCGGTGTTTTGGCCTTTGGAGGGGAAAAAACGTCGATCGGGAGTCTGCCGTAGCATGGAGAGACTGATAAAGACGGGTGTTCCTGAAATCTTGGTGTAGTCAGAGGTCTTCAATAGCGGGATTTGGTTGATGCCTTCAGCGGAAGTGGTGGCACTGACGGAGCTGACGAAGTCGGCTTTGATGGCGTTCATGTTACGCACGATGGGATGAGCGGAGGCGGCCTGAAGCAAAGGGAAGTAGTACCAACGGTAATACTCCATTTGCGGCTGGCCAGCCACCTGTCCTGTGCGGATGACGATAGAGGCGCAAGTCAGGTCAAGGAGGAGGTCGCGGTTGAGGCGTACGCCGTATTTGAAGAGCATGTCGTCAAGATGGAGGTCTTGCTCGATGCCGATGGTAGACTCTTGGTTTTGTAAGCTGTCCATGGTGGCGAAGACGGGTTCCACGAGCCAAAGCACTTTGCCACCGTGCATGATGTATTGGTCGATGAGGAATTTGTCGCGCTCGTCAAAGGGTTGTGTGGGCTTGGCGATGATGATGGCGTCGTAGGAGACGAAGGCCTTGATGTCCTCGTCCTCGTTCTGTGTGCGGTGCATCAGGGCGTCAATCTTGCCGTCAATGGCAACGCGACTGACGTTGTAGTTCTGTGAGAGCGTCTGTGTGATGTCATATACGTCTTGCATCTCAAGCTCACCGTGGCCTTCGATAAAGGCAATGTTGGGCTTTTGCAGACGGGTCACCTTTTTCACTGCGTCAATGAGGCGGAACTCAAGGTTCTGCATTGAGGCATTAAGGGCGGCTTCATCCGACTGCCCGTTTTGGTTTTCCAACAGGTCGATGGCAATTTCGGTATCGTTGCGGTAGCTCACCAAAGCCCCGGGCCAAATGATCATCTGTTTCGAAGACCCGTCGCTGTTGCGCACCACCATGTCGGTCGGGTTCAAGCCTGACTGATAGAGCTGCTTATAGGTCTCGTTACGTTCGTTGGCATCGGAACTTTCGGATGGATTAATGAACTCATAATCAATGTATTTGCTGTAGGCGCGGAACTCGTCAAGCATTTCCTTGGTTTCGCGACGCAACTTTTTGAATCCAGCCGGGAAGTCGCCTTCAAGGTAAACTTTGAAATAGACGTAGTCGTCCAACTTGCTGAGGATTTCCTTAGTGGTAGGTGACAGGGTGTAGCGTTTCTCGCTCGTCAGGTCGAAGCGAGTAAAAACGAACGAACCTATTACATTGATAACCACCACAATCACCACTGTGATGAGGAAGGTGAAGACGTGGCTTCTTTTCATGTTTTTGCGTTTGTTTTCCATGCTTGCCTCCTTATTACCATTTGCGGCTCGTGAGAACCAGTTTAGTTGCGCTCAGAAACAAGATAATGACACTGAGAAAATACAACACGTCACGCGTGTCGATAACGCCTCGGCTCAACGAGCTGTAATGGGCACTCATGCCGAGCTGTTGGATGAACAAGTCGACCTTGCCAAACAGCGAGAGCGAGTAGATGAATTCAAAACCGATAAGCAGGAATCCGCAGAGGAACACTGAGAGAATGAAGGCCAGTATCTGGTTATTGGTCAGCGAACTGCAGAAAATGCCTATGCTAACGAAGCCCGCGCTGAGCAGGAATAGTCCGATGTAAGAGCCCCAGATGCCGCCTGAGTCGAGGTTGCCGACGGGCAGCCCCAAACGGTATACGGAAATGTAATAGATGAGTGTGGGCAAAAGCGCCAATATTACCAAAGCTACGCTGGCGAGGAACTTGGCCCAAATGATTTGCCAGTCCGACAAAGGCTTGGTGGCTAAAAGCTCTATAGTGCCGGTGCGGTTTTCCTCGGCAAAGCTGCGCATCGTGACCGCCGGAACGAGGAACAAGAACACCCACGGCGCGAGGATAAACAAGCTGTCGAGGCTGGCATAACCGTAGTTCAGCACGTTGAAGTCGCTCTGGAATACCCACAGAAACAAGCCCGTAATCAACAGAAATACCACGATGACCATGATGCCGATGAGCGAGCTGAGGAAGTTGCTGATTTCTTTTTTGAACAATGCGTACATCGCGTTTCGATTTAAGACCGCAAAGATACAGTTTTTTCTGTTCCGCTCGGCAGACGTGGCAATTTAGGCCGACAAACAAAAAAATGTTGAGAAAAAGCTATGTTTTATTGAATATTTGAAGTTTTTTTCCCTACATTTGCAACCGCAAACGCAAAATAGTAAGAACACACAACAATATAATTCTAAGACATTATGTATCAAATTTTTAAAGATCAACTTGAGAAATCGAAACTGATCATTTCAGGAGTAAAGAGAAATCATCGTTTGGGTCGCGAATCGGGTGTTGACGAAGCCACCTTGCAAAAAATGGAAGACGATTGCAGACGTTTGGAAGCTATTTCGGCTGAATTGGACAAAATTCATGATGAATTTCGCAAAAAGAGCGATGAAGCGCACGTCGCTCTGGACACCCTGAAGTTGCACACCAAGCAGGTCAAGAAAGCCATCAAGACAAAGTATGACCAGACTTGGTGGGTTAAATTTGGTATTCCAGACAAGAGATAGAAGTAATTTTTTTATTTTTTCATTTATATACTGCTTTTTCTCAAAAAGCAGTTTTTTTTGTCCTTACAAGTACCTTGTCCCCGTTTTTCAAGGTGGTGGCAAAAAGGAAAACATCGCCACCATCAGTGATTTTTAGAGACTTGCGTAACTCGATAACGCTGAGGGGGAAGTTGCGTGCTGACAGGTTGGCTTGTGTAAGGTCGGAGAGGAGGGCTTGGCAAGCCTTTTTATGATAAGGTGCAAAGCTTTCCACAGTGAAGACGCGACCTGGAAAACTAGGAATCAATGTGTTTGAGGTGTATAAATGGCTGTTTTTGTGCAGCTTGAGAACATCATAACGCTCGGCAGGCAGTTTGAAACAACCAGATTTTAGCAGAGCTGCGTTAGGCTCGTAGAGGTAGGTGCATAGTGTTTCGGCAAGCCGTAAAGGGCAGTCGCGCTCCATGTCAAGGGTGAAGCTAATGACAGGTTGGTTGGTCAATAGATTTACGGCATGAAGTGTGGACTGTCCAACGTAGCCGCCTTGCAAGATGAAAACCAGTTCCTTGCATTCGTTTTCCACCGCCACTATATGAATATCCTTAACGTAACGTAGTGCTGTCAGAGCTTGGCTGATGTCGAGCATGGGCGAGAGCTTGACCATCACGGTATCAGCTTTTTGCAGTAAAAGCTCTTGTAGGGCACCAATGTCGGGTGTGCAGTCGCCAATGCTAATGGTCTTGCGCCCGTAGCTGTCGCGGCGCGATGGGTCCAAATAAAGGCAGTCGTATCGGTCGCAATGGTTCAGGAATGTTTCCGCCGTTTGGTTCCACACCTTGATGTTTGCATTCAGCACGGAAAAGTTATGTCGCGCCATGTCGCAAAGTTCGGATTGAGGCTCGGCATAATCGGCTTGCTGAAAGCCTTGCGAGAGATAATAGCTATCGATGCCCAAACCTCCGGTGAGGTCGGCAAAAGTGTTGCCCTGCAGTAGGCTGGCTTTGTATTGGGCTGTGGCTTCCGAGGAACATTGCTCGATGGAGCGTCGAGCGGGGAATACCAGCTCCTCGTTGTCGCTCCATGAAGGCACCTTCTTCTTCAACAGCTGTCGTGCTTCGATATGGCGCAAGGCCAATGAAACGTCAGTGCCGACGGGGGCTTTTTTCAAAGCGAGCGTCGGCACGTCGGCGTTCAGGTTATCCCTGATGAATTGTTTGGTGATTTCGTTCAACCTTAGAACTTCTTCAGATTGACTACTTCAAGGTCGGTGAGGAATCGCCACTCGCCACGCGGGAGGCGGTACTTGTCCAAGCCGGCAAACATGACGCGGTCGAGTTTCTCCACCTCGTAGCCAAGGTGTTCAAAAATGCGGCGCACGATGCGGTTGCGGCCTGAATGAAGCTCAATACCGATGACCTTCTTGCTTTCTTCGCCTTCAACGTATGCAATGGCGTCGGCTGAGATGGGGCCGTCGTCAAGCTCGATGCCTTCGGCGATACGAAGCATGTCGTTTTTGGTCAGGGCTTTGTCCAAAGTGACTTGATAGAGCTTCGGCACTTCGCTGCTCGGATGGGTAAGTTTCTTCGCCAATTCACCGTCGTTGGTGAACAGCAGCAGACCTGTGGTGTTTTTGTCTAAGCGGCCCACAGGGAACAAACGTTCATTGCAGGCACCCTTGATGAGTTGCATCACCGTTTCGCGCTCGTATGGGTCGTCGGATGTGGTGATATAGCCTTTGGGCTTGTTGAGCAGGAGATAACGTAATTTCTCTCGGTTGAGGGTTTGGCCTCCATACACTACTTTATCATCGGTTTTCACCTTATAGCCCATGGTGGTAATAACTTCATCGTTTACCATGACGCAGCCCGCCTTGATGAGGTCGTCGGCTTCACGGCGTGAGCAGATGCCACAGTCAGCCAAATATTTGTTGAGGCGGATTTCGCCGGTGGCGGCGGGACGGTCATACATTGGGTCTTTTTCTCTGACATAACCTTTACGGCCACGACGTGGTTCTTCGTCGTCAAAGCGGCGGCGCGGTCTGTCATCATAGCGGCGGTCGCCACGGCGGTCGTCGTCGAATCTCCTGCGCGGTTTGTCGTCATCAAAACGGCGCGATCTTGGACGGTCGTCGTCATCGAATCTTCTGCGTGGACGATCATCGTCGAAACGGCGGCGCGGTCTGTCGTCATCGTCAAATCTCCTGCGTGGTCTGTCGTCATCGAAACGGCGTGACCTTGGGCGGTCATCGTCATCGAATCTTCTACGCGGACGGTCGTCGTCGAAACGGCGGCGCGGTCTGTCATCATCATCAAATCTTCTGCGTGGGCGGTCGTCGTCATCGAAACGGCGGCGCGGTCTGTCATCATCGAACTTCCTGCGTGGACGATCGTCATCATCGAACCTTCTACGTGGTTTGTCGTCATCAAACCTTCTACGCGGACGGTCATCGTCATCAAACCTTCTGCGCGGTCTGTCGTCATCATCGAAACGGCGGCGCGGACGGTCGTCGTCATCGAATCTTCTTCTCGGGCGGTCGCCAAACTTGCGGTCGCCAAAGCGGCGTTCACCTCTCGGCTGTTCGCCATAGTTCACTTCTGTACTGTTCCCTTCTTCGTCACCATCGCGGTGATAAAACTTGAAGGATCTCCTCTGCTGGAACTCTCCTGGTTCCCCAATTCTGGTACTCGGATTCATACCAGAGTTTTCATTGTCTGTCATTGAATTTAAAATATTGGTGTTAAAGTTTTGGGCGGCAAAAGTACAAATTATTTGGCAATAAAAGCCTTTTTTCCAGGCAAAGCGTCAATTAATTTGCGGGTGTAGGGCTGTTGCGGATGCTCGAAAAGGGCATCGGCATCGTTGGTCTCGACAGGTTTGCCATTGAACATGACCACCACGCGGTCACTCATGAAACGCACTACGCCGAGGTCGTGTGAAATGAAAATGTAGGTCAGATGACGTTCTGCTTTGAGTCGGTTGAGCAAGTTGAGCACTTGTGCCTGCACACTGACGTCAAGGGCTGACACAGATTCGTCGCAGATGACCAACCTCGGATTGACGGCCAAAGCTCTGGCAATGCATACACGCTGTCGCTGTCCGCCCGAAAGCTCATGCGGATAGCGTTGATAGTGCGCGGCTTGCAGGCCTACCTGCTCCAATAACTCGCATACATTGTTGCGCAATTTGGTCGCATTGTGTTCGATGCCATGCACGCGCATGGGTTCTGCGATAGCTTCGCCAATGGTGAGTCGTGGGTTGAGGGAAGAGTAGGGGTCTTGAAAAACGATCTGAGCTTGTTTGCGAAATTCTCGCAAGGCAGAGCCTTTCAGTGCAGTCACGTCAATACCATCGAAAACGACCTTGCCACCTGTGGGTTGGGCCAAACGCAGGATGCTGCGTCCTAGCGTGGTCTTTCCACAGCCTGATTCACCGACCAAGCCCAATGTTTCACCTTCGTAAACCTCAAGGCTTACATCGTCGACGGCTTTTACGTTGTCGTAAACGCGGTTCAGCACACCTTTGCGCAAAGGATACCAGGTCTTTAGTCCCTCTATTATTAATAAAGGTGTACGACTGTAAAGCTTTTCAAGATGCTGCTTCCGTTCTTCGGGTTGTATTTGTAGGTCGTGTAGAATCTGTTGCTTGCCGCCTGCCCATTGGCCGTCCAAAAACTCCTTGACGACGGGCAGCCGTTTGAGCCTGACGCCGATGGGTGGACGGCAGGCCAAGAGACCCTGCGTGTAAGGATGCTGCGGACGGTTAAGGATGTCAGCCACGGTGCCGCGTTCAAGAATCTCACCGTTATGCATCACGGCGACATCGTCGGCGATTTCGGCAACTACGCCAAGGTCGTGGGTGATGAAAACCATGCCCATGCCTGTTTCGGCTTGCAGCTTTCTTAGGAGTTTCAGGATTTCCAATTGCACGGTGACATCCAAGGCGGTCGTTGGCTCATCGGCAATGAGCACTTTAGGTTGACAGGCAATGGCCATGGCGATCATGACGCGCTGTTTCTGTCCGCCCGAAAGCTCGTGCGGATAGCTGTCGTAGATGGCCTCAGGACGAGGCAGCATCACCTGCTTGAAGAGGCTGATGACGCGCTCACGGGCCGCTATCTTGCTGACCTCCTCGTGCTGTCGGATCATCTCGGTCACTTGAAAGCCGCATTTGTAGACAGGGTTGAGCGAGGTCATGGGCTCTTGAAAAATCATGGCGATGCGCTTGCCACGCACCTCGGCCATTTGCCGCTCGTTGAAGTGGCTGATGTCTTCGCCTTCCAAAACGATGGATTGTGCCTTAATGCGGCTCGTCTTGTCGTTGAGCAAATGCATGACAGCCAAAGAGCTGACCGACTTGCCCGAGCCTGACTCACCCACAATGCCAAGCGTGCGGCCTGGCTGCACGTCAAGGTCAATGCCGTGGACGGCTTCAGCCCATTGTCCGTCATGGGAGAAGGAGACGTGGAGGTCGCGTATTATTAATATAGGTGCAGGCATGGTAGGTCGGTTTTGCCGCCGCAAAGGTAATGTTTTTTCCCAGATTGTTTATCGAAAGGCGTGTCCAACGTATCGCTACGCCAAAAAAATGGGTAGACAGGTGGAAAATCAGCTTAAAACGTAATGATTATTATCTGAAACGAAAAAAAGTTGATAGTAGAACTCGCATTAAATCAAAGGATTACAAAAAGAATCAATAAAAAATGAAAAAAAATGTGTTTTTGACTAAGGGTAAATCCAAAATTAGGTGTCAACAAGATGTCGACAAACAAAAAATAAAGCTTTAAGACTAGTCTATGGTATATACCAATTTACCAAAATCCAGTTTTGATGCCACTGCCGCAATATGCGGTGGTGCGATTCCTATTTATGCTAGAACAATCAATTTAATTCACTCATTTATTAACCTAAATTACTCATTATGAAAAAGAAAGTATTTTCTTTGATGATGATGTGCATCCTTGCCCTTACAGGCATGACTTATGCACAATCCACATTAGTGGTGAATGAGGGAACTGACGTGAGCGCTATTGTGCCCATCGACGGTTTCCGTGTAGACCACTATGTGAAGACTGAATTTGTCATCCCGGCCACGAGTCTTACCAACATGGCCGATGGCGAAATCAGTGCGTTGACTTTCGCTGTCCAGACTTGGGCAGCCGAAGAATGGGACGACTGCAACATTCAGGTCTTCCTGAAGGAAGTAAGCAGTACGACCCTTTCTGATTTCACTGGCGCAGCCGATGCCACCGTTGTTTACGAAGGCACCCTTGACGCCACAACAAGTGAAATGACGGTGACGTTTACCACCCCGTATACCTACAACGGTGGTAACCTCCTCGTCGGTTTCTACAACACAGTGATTGGCGAACATTCCTCCACCGCCGTTTTCTACGGCACGGAGACGACGGGCGCCGCTGTTTACGGCTACAGCTTCACCAGCCTCAACAACATTACTGCTGAAGTGGTGAACTTCCTGCCTCAAATCAGCTTTGCCTATGTGTCGAATGCGCCGACTCCGACACCTACGCCAACTCCCACGCCTACGCCTACACCCGAACCTCTGGGTCCTGGCCTGCACGTGTTGAATGGCACTGACCTTGACTTCCTCGATCTCGGCTATCGTCCGCTGAACGCATGGATGGCCCCCTTCGAGTTCATCATGTACAATGATGACACTGAAGCCAAGACGGTTACGGTGCTAGACTTCACGCCCAATGACGGCTTGTTCACCATGGTTGAAGACACCGAACTGCCCTTCACATTGGCTTATAACCAAACGATTGATCTCGCCATCGAGACCAACGCTACTGAAGCTGGCACTATCGAGCGTCAATATGTGGCCATCTACGAAGGCACCCGCCTCGCTCGCATTTGGCCCATCACGGCTGAAATCTACACGCCTCAATGCCCCGATGTGTATGAACTGGCTCTTAACGTGACCATTTTCCCGTTTGTCCACGTTCCTTCAACCCTGACCACTCTTCACAACGACTACACCCTGCCTTGCCCGCAAATTCCGGAAGGCTACGATGCAGTCTACAAGCTGGTTTTCCCGAACGACGTTCTGCTGAATGCTAGCGTGACCGCCGGCGATAACGGCAAGGTGGCCCTCTATCGTGAGACCTTCAACGGTGAAGGCGGCCCCATGGCTGACAACAACTACCTCGGCCCCGAAGCCGGTGGTAACGGCGGTGCCTCATCCACTCCGTTTGAGGCACAGATCGGTGAGGGCACTAGCACGTCTGGTTACTTCCCCTTCTACACCCTTTACAACTACTCCATCGCGGAGAACCTCTTCCTCGCCAGCGAACTTACAGAAGCTGGTGTGACCTCATCTCCCATGACCAGCTTGAGCTGGTATGCCACCAATGCTCCTGGTTACGAGCAGCAGGGCATCAGCATCTGGATGGCCAATGTGAGCGACGAAGAACTGACCACCACCTCACACACTGTGGGCGGCATGACTCTCGTTTACACGGGTGCCATGACTCCTGAAATCGGTTGGAATGAGTTCGTGTTCAACGAAGGTAACTTCGCTTGGGACGGCAGCAGCAATGTGTTGATCTTCTGCCAACGCAACAATGGTGCATGGAACAGCACAGTGAACTGGCAAGCTGGCAACGTGGGCTTCAATGCTATGGCCTATCGTTATCAGGATAGCGCTGCTTACGATGTCACAGTGCCCAATACTATGTACACCAGCGCCAACCGCCCGAACATTATCATGAAGGCTAACGGCCGTGCCGCTGACAGACCGCTTACCGCTTCGCCTGAAATCGTTGACATGACTGTTCAGGGTTCTAGCAATGTTAGTACGGGTAGATACTTCCTGGTTGCCTCTTCAACTGACCAAGATTTCGAAGTGACAATCAATGCTACCGACCTGCCTTGCCCCGAGCTGGCTTACGGTCCTACCCCGCTTGACGGTGAAACAGAAGTGGAACCCGGCACCGTGACGCTGAGATGGAACCTTGGTGAACGCACCACTGGCTGGCGTATCATCATCGGTACCACCTACTTCCCGGATCCCAACCACCCGCAAACCATCATGTATCCTGAAGATGGTAGCTTCACCAACAACCTCGCCCAGAGCTTCACGATCCACAACCTGTGGAACAACACGCAATACTTCTGGAGAGTTGACGAATGCAATACTGGCGCTGGCTGCCCCGGCGGTTTCATCACTGGTGAGACTTGGGGATTCACCACGCACCTCAATGTGCCTACCAACCTCCAAGCTAGCGACGAGACCATCTTCGAAGATGAGACTGTCACTCTGACCTGGAACTCCATCGTTGACCGTACCTTCCGCACCTATCGTATTTATCAGGACGGTGTGCTGATTGGCAATACGACCATCACACCCGATCCGACAGCTTACCTCTCCTACGTAGTGAGCGGCCTGACTTACAATATGACTGGTTACACGTTCCAAGTGAGCGCTATGTACGATGAAGGCGAATCAGCCCTGTCTGACCCGGTTCAAGTGAGAGTAAGTGGTTACGGCGAATTGAGCGGCTACGTCTACGAACAAGACTATGACATCCCGATCCCGGGTGCCACGGTTTACTACGAAGGCGTTGACGAATTCAATGATCCTCACACCTATACTTACACTACCAACAGCAACGGTTACTACCACGGTGTTGTGTACGCTGGTAGCTACAGCGGACAAGCCAGCAAGGATGGTTACCAAACCGCTACCTCGCCTGTTGCTCCGTTCAGCAACCCTGTGACTGTGACCTACGACAATGAAACCACTCCCGTTAACTACATCCTTGACGAGAACTTCTATGGTCCTTGCGCTGTTATTGCCCAATACTATCCCGACAGCTTGGATCCCAACAGCCCGTACGTAAAAGTGTACTGGGGTTGCGGTCTGCCTGGCAGCGATATCATCGAAGACTTCGAAGATTGGGAAAACACTGATTTCGATTGGCAGCTTGATCCTACCTATCCTTGGACCATCACTACCAACAACCCGTATGAAGGCCTTTACTGCATGAAGAGCGGTGGTGCCGGCGTGGCCAGCGTCACTAGCAACATGACTGTCACGGTCGACATCCCGGCCGATGGCGTGATGAGCTTCTTCGGTAAGATTTCCTCTGAGAGCAACTACGACTATGGCCGCTTCTTCATCGACGGTGTCGAGAAGGGCAGCTGGTCTGGTGCTGGCAGCTGGACTGAGAGAACATACGACATCACCAGTGGTGAACACACCTTCCAGTGGCGCTACACCAAGGACAGCAGCGTCAACAGCAACGACGACTGCTTCTATGTCGACTACATCACCTTCTACAGACAACCCGATCCAGTTCTTCCTGGCACGACTTACGACTTCGAGAACAGCTCTATGCAAGGCTGGACTTCTCTCGACGCTGACGGCGACGGCTACGGCTGGATGCTGGCAAGCGATGCCATGGGCACTGGCTATGGTTACAATGGCTCCACGGACTGCGTGCTCTCAAAGAGCTATGACAACAGCGTTGGTGTTCTCTATCCTGACAACTACCTCGTTTCACCTCAGGTGCACCTCGGTGGCGTCATCAACTTCTACGCTTGCGCTCAAGATGCCAGCTATGCTGCTGAGCACTTCGGCGTGGCCGTTTCAACGACGACCAACAACAGCGCTTCCGCCTTCACGACCATCCAAGAATGGACGATGAGCGCCAAGGACGCTGTCAGCGTGAAGAAGGTTGATCCTACTGTTGATGCTAAGGTTTTGGGTCATTCCCGTGGTGGTGATACCCGTGCACAAGGCAACTGGTATCAATATACCGTTGACCTGAGCGCTTACAGCGGCATGGGTTATGTGGCCATCCGTCACTTCAACTGCAGCGACATGTTCTATCTCGATGTCGATGACATCACCATCAGCGATCCTAGCAAGGCTGCTCCTACAACTCGTGCCTTCTCGCACTACAGAGTGTATCGCACCGACTGCTACAACGATGGTCCTTACACTGAGGAGAACACGTTGGTTCTGGCCTGCGAAGTGACAGATACCGTTTACATTGACACTTACTGGGCTGATCCGGAACTCACACCTCCGGGCGTCTACAAGTGGGGTGTTGGTGCTGTTTATGTAGGCAACCGTGGCGAGGAAATTGAAAGCCCCATCGCTTGGAGCGAACCCGTCAACGTGATGCCTGAAATGGCCAACCGTGACGCTTCCTACGACTTCGAGAACGGCCAGATTCCTTCTGACTGGACCAACGATGCCACCTATCCGTGGATTGTGAGTTCAGATACTCCTACGGGCAGCTATTGCATCAAGAGTGGCAACAGCGGTGTGGCCAGCTCCTCATCGAGCATTTCGACGACAGCTACCTATACCGAAGCTGGTACGGTTACCTTCGATGCTCTTTGCCAAGGAGAAGGTACCTCGACCCACTGGGATAAGTGCTTGTTCTATATTGATGGTAACGAAATGATGAACCATGGTGCCGAAGTCACGGGCTGGAATCCTTACAGCTTCCCTGTGACCGCTGGTACACACACCTTCACCTGGTCCTACACGAAAGACGGTACCGTGAACCCGACTGGCGATGCTCTCTCTATCGACAATGTTGTCTTTAGTGGCAACGCTGGCGGTGGCGGTGGCGGCCAAGGCGGTGGCGGTATTGCTATTGGTGTTGGCACTGAGCCGATCCAAGAGCCTCGCGAAAGCGTGATTGTCTGGTCCAACTGCCTCGATAAGGATATGTATCTCAACGATGGTCTCCTGACTGTCAATGTGCTGCTCAACAGCGCCGACAGCCCAGAGGGTGCCTTGGTGAGCTTCCTCAACTACAACCAATTCGAACAGGAACTCTATCCGATGCCTTCCATCGAAATGGACGAGACTGGCTTCTATGCCTTCGACTCCTTCCGTAAGGGCTATTATCAAGTGACCGTCCAAAAGGAAGGTTACTATGACATCGTCGACAGCGTGAGCATTTGGGCTCCGACTGACCTCCGTTATGTCATGACCGAAATCCTCTATCCTGTTGGTCAACTCTATGTGTCCTCCACTGGCTGGGCCATGTGGGAAGGCCAGGGCGCTGCTCCTGTCAACCCAGGTGGCGGCGGTGGCGGCCAAGGTGGTGGCGGCGGCCAAGGCGGCCAAGGCGGAACCTTCAGCGTTGACTTCGAAGCTGGTATGCCTGCTGGCTGGACGACCATTGACGCTAATGGCGACGGCTACGATTGGGTGCTTGGCTCGAATATTGGCGGCGTCTACTTGGTTGCTGGTGCCAGCCTCGCTGGTTCAGGTCACAACTCGTCTGCCGATTTGATTTGCTCAGGTTCCTACAGCAATGCCACTAGCACTGCTATTACTCCTGACAACTACCTCGTTTCGCCTCAGGTGACCCTCGCTTCTGGTTCCACCTTCAGTTTCTGGGCCTGCGCTCAGGATGCCAGCTATGCTGCCGAGCACTTCGGTGTGTTTGTCTCCGACAACGGCACGAGCAACTGGACTGCTGTTCAGGAATGGACGATGACCGCCAAGGGTAACGGTACGATGAGCATTGGCCGCGATGGCAACATCCGCGCCCAAGGCAGCTGGCATCAGTACACTGTTGACCTGAGCGCCTTCGCTGGTCAGAAGTACATTGCCATCCGTCACTTCAACTGCAACGACCAATTCATCTTGAATGTTGACGACATTGAACTGACCGCTGGTCGCGATGACGAGCGTCACCTCGAATTCTACAAGGTGATGTGCGAAAGCCTCGACCATCAGCCTATCTTCAATGCCAACACTGTGTATCCGTTCTGCCAAGTGGCCACCGACGCTCTCATCGAAGGTGAACACTACATCTGCAAGGTCGCTGCTGTCTACAGCACTGGCCAAAGCGAATGGACTGAATGCGAATGGCAGTACATCCCGTGCGAGAACTATGCTGGCACTGTCAACGGTGTTGAAGTGAACGGCAATGAAATCAGCTGGGAGTATCCTGGCGGCGGCACAGGCCCTGTCGGTCCTGGTGACACCTTCAGCGTTGACTTTGAGGCTGGTCTGCCTGCTGGCTGGACGGTTATCGACGGCAACAACGACGGTTACACCTGGTGCCTGACGAGCGCTATCCCGTCCACTTGGACATACTATGCAAGCTTGACGCTTGACTGGTACCACAGTGGCACGAACGCCATCTGCAGTGGTTCTTACATCAACGGTGTGGGTGCCATCACTCCTGACGAGTATCTCGTTTCGCCTCAGGTTGAGCTCACCAACGGCTCCACGTTGAGCTTCTGGGTGGCTGCTACTGACGCTAGCTATCCTGCCGACCACTTCGGTGTCTTCGTTTCCGACAATGGAACAAGCGGTTGGACTTCGGTTCAAGAGTGGACACTGACTGCTAAGAAAGCAGGCGTGATTGGCGGTGCTGCTTCACGCAACGGCGAAGGCCTGAGACTTGGCACTTGGTACAACTATTCGGTTGACTTGAGCGCCTATGCTGGCCAGAAGTACGTTGCCTTCCGTCACTTCAACTGCAACGACCAGTACATCATGTGCTTGGACGACATTGCGCTGACGATTGGTTCTAAGAACAACCGTACCGAATGGACGTTCGCCAACGGCTTCGTTACCGATCCGGGTGCGATGGCCAATGGTGCCGACGCTTCTTGGACGAAGGGTTCACAAAGCACTTGGGGTCCTGGCTGCCAGTTCTCCAATGGCAACAAAGTTGGTGACATGTTCACCATCGATGCCGCCACGACAATCGATGAGATTGAAGTTTACGGCTACCAGACTGGTTCGAGCACCACTTCGACCTTTAATGGCCTCTATGCCCAGATTTACGATGGCAACCCGATGAGCGGTGGCCAAGTGGTTTGGGGCGATGCCAACGCCAACATCATGACGGCTACGGCCTTCACGAACTGCTACCGCGGTAGCGACGGTGAAACCACCGCCACGACTCGCCCGATTATGAGCATCACGGCCTCTGGTCTCAACATCCAACTTGAAGCTGGTACTTACTACCTCGTTTACAGCTTGGCTGGCAGCGGCTCAAGCGGTCCTTGGGGTGCTCCTCACGCTGAACCTGGTGTCGGTAACACCGGTAACGGTGTCCAATATGTCAGCACTGGCTGGCAGACCTTGATCGACAGCGGCGCTGGTTCAACCTATGGCTGCTCCATGACGCTGCATGGCAACCAGGGCGGCGGCAGTGGCCCGACGCCTACTGGCGACATCCTCGGTGCTATGATCTTCGCCGACGGCGAATGGGAAGCCTTTGTTGAGTATCCGACCAACACCTACACTTACGAAGGCAATGCCAACGAAGTGTGCGTCCGCATGGTCTACAACGGCACTGCCTACCTGCCTGAAGGCAACATCTACTTCAGCATGAGCTGCCCCGAGTGCCAAGAAACAACTCCTGGCTGCGCTGCTGGCGAGCCTATCCATGGCGAGTATGTGTGGAACACGCCTGACAACTTCGGCGCTTTGATCTGGTGGGGCGAGCAAGTTCCTCCGATCACTCCTGTTGAGGAATGGCTGTACTACGATGATGGCACTTACGCTACTTCCGTCGGTGCTGGTGGAACAATCTATTGGGGCATGATGATCCCGGCCAACTTGCTGACTCCGTATGCTGGCACCAACCTGACTAAGGTTGCTGTCCATACTTCGTACGCTTGCTCAGCTACTGTGAATGTCTATCTTGGTGGCAATACTCCTGGTGGATCACCTGCTGCTACGCAGACCTTCACGATGGCCGGCGATCAGGAGTTCATGGAGATCAACCTGAACAATCCTGTCGCTATTGATGGCACACAGAACTTGTGGATCATAATGTATCAGAGCGGCGAGACCTATCCTGCCGATGCTTGCAACGACACAGGCGATGCCAACAACCGTTGGGTGAGCTTGGATGGCTCGACTTGGTATGACCTTGCTGAAGCTGGTCTGCCGGGTTACGGCTGGATGATCCGTGGCTTCGTGACGAACCAGGCCAAGGGCGGCGAAATCGTCGAACTGCCTGAGTTCAAGGGCAATGTTGGTGGTGAGCTGAGCCACACTGAAGTGGTGAGCATTCCTGCCGACCTGAGCTTCATGAACCGCAACCGTTCTGAGATTGTGAGCTACAACATCTACCGTTCTGTCGACAACGTCGAGTACACCTTGATTGCTAACGTTCCTGCTGTTGCTGGCCAGACCTACTACGAGTACTTCGACCAGATTGCAGTTGGCGAATACTACTATCAAGTGACTGCCGTCTACGATGATGGTTGCGAATCTGAACCCGCTCTGGCCTTCGGTAGCGACGATAACTATGTCCTTGTGACTGTTACCTCCGTCAGCGAAGACGTGAACGAAGTTGCGCTCTACCCGAACCCGACAAGCAGCAACGTGAAGATCGAGGCTAAGGATATGACTCGCATCACTGTGGTGAGCGTCCTCGGCCAGGTCGTTTACGACGCTGAAGTCAGCGGCGACGAATACGAACTCAACATGGGTCAGTACAATGCTGGCGTCTATGTTGTCCGCATCGCCACCGAAAACGGTGTCAGCACGCAACGTGTGACCGTGGTTAAATAAACCACTGCGGAATTGAGTTCCGCGAAAATTGGGCGACCCCGCAACGGGGTCGCCCTTTTTTGTTGATAAAATTGTTGATAAATATTCTGAAAAAATGCTTGACGAACGTCCTGAAAATGTCCTACCTTTGCAAAACAAGGTTCTTTCAAGAGGATGAAAAGGGAACTCTGTGGAAATCAGAGACTATACCCGTAGCTGTGAGCTTCAAGAATCATCAGGGCACCCCAGCCACTGTCAGTCGACCCAAAATGACGGGAAGGCAGCCCCGATGGAAGCGAGTCAGAAGACCTGCCTTGGCAACGAAAGCACGCCTCCCCCTCGGGCTAAGGGGAACGCGCTTATGAGCAGAATAATAAGTTGAAAACGAGCGCATTATATGAGCAACGGAGGACTATACATTACCAAAAGGGACGGCAAGTTGGAAGCCTTCTCCCTTGACAAAATCAAAATCGCCATCAGCAAAGCTTTTCTCGCCTCTGGTTTTTACGCCACCGACGAAGACCTTAACGGCATCTTAAGTCGCGTCCGCGTAACCAACGGCATTACCGTAGAGGAAATCCAAAATCAGGTGGAGACTGCACTGATGGCCGAACAGTATTACACGGTGGCGAAAAACTACATTCTGTATCGCCAAAAGCACACCGAAGACCGCGAGATTCGCGAGAAAATCGACTTCTTAAGCAACTATGTCAACGCCTCAAATCCCGCCACAGGCTCGAAGTACGATGCCAACGCCAATGTAGAGAAGAAGAACATCGCCACGCTCATCGGCGAATTGCCCAAGTCGAGTTTCATCCGCATCAACCGGCGTTTGCTCACCGACCGCATCAAGTCGATGTTCGGCAAGGAATTAGCCGACCGTTACCTCTATTTGCTCAACAACCACTTCATTTACAAGAACGACGAGACCAGTTTGGCCAACTATTGTGCCTCCATCACCATGTATCCTTGGCTCAACGAGGGTACAAGTAGCATCGGCGGCAACAGCACTGCTCCGACCAAACTGCGCTCGTTTTGCGGCGGCTTCATCAACATGGTGTTCATGGTTTCGTCGCAGTTGTCGGGTGCCACAGCCACACCTGAATTTCTGATGTATATGAACTACTTCATCGGAAAAGACTATGGTCCAGACTATTACAAACGTGCCGATGAGGTGGTCGACTTCTCGCTGAAACCGCGCACCATCGACAAGGTCATCACCGACTGCTTCCAGCAAATCGTCTATTCGCTCAACCAACCTGCTGGTGCGAGAAACTATCAGTCCGTGTTTTGGAACATCGCCTATTACGACCGCTATTATTTCGAGTCACTGTTTGGCAACTTCTATTTCCCAGACGGCTCGAAACCCGATTGGGAATCACTGAGTTGGCTACAAAAACGCTTCATGAAGTGGTTCAATGCCGAGCGACTCAAGAGCGTGTTGACCTTCCCCGTTGAGACAATGGCGCTGCTCTCAAAAGACGGCGATGTCATCGACCAGGAATGGGGTGACTTCACTGCCGAGATGTACTCTGAAGGGCACTCGTTCTTCACTTATTTGAGCGACAACGCCGACTCGCTCTCGTCCTGCTGCCGCCTGCGCAATGAAATTCAGGACAATGGTTTCAGCTATACCCTTGGTGCTGGCGGCGTTTCCACAGGCTCCAAGAGTGTGTTGACCATCAATCTCAACCGCTGCATACAATACGCCGCACGCAATAATATGCACTACCTCACTTTCTTGGAGGAAATCGTCGACCTTTGCCACAAGGTGCAGATTTGTTACAACGAGAACCTGAAGGAACTCCAGAGAAAAGGTATGTTGCCGCTGTTCGATGCAGGCTACATCAACCTTGGCCGCCAATACCTCACCATCGGCGTGAATGGTCTTGTGGAGGCTGCCGAATTCCTGAAAATCAAGATTTCGGACAACCCTGATTATGAGCATTTTGTACAGGATGTACTCGGCCTCATTGAGCGATACAACAAGAAGTATTACTCCAAAAAAGACGGCTTGATGTTCAATTGCGAGATGATTCCTGCCGAAAATGTGGGCGTGAAACATGCCAAGTGGGATAGGGAAGACGGCTACGAGGTGCATCGCGACTGCTACAATAGCTATTTCTACATCGTGGAAGACCCGAACACCAATGTTTTGGACAAGTTCCGTCTGCATGGCGAAAAGTATATCAAGCACCTCACTGGCGGATCGGCGCTGCATTGCAACTTGGAAGAGCATTTGACCAAGGATCAGTATCGCCAACTGCTGCGTGTGGCTGCTCGCGAAGGTTGCAACTACTTCACTTTCAACATACCGAACACCATTTGTAATGACTGCGGCCACATCGACAAGCGTTTCCTGAAAGAGTGCCCCGAGTGCCATAGCCACAACATCGACTACTTGACCCGCATCATCGGCTACTTGAAGCGCGTCAGCAATTTCAGCGAGCCGCGCCAAGAAGAAGCCGCCCGACGTCACTACGGAAAAATGGAGATGGAGAGATGCTAAAGTACGCAAATTATGATATTGTCTTTCAGGAAGTTCCTGATGAAGTGACCTTAGCCATCAACATCTCCAACTGCCCCAACCAATGTCCGGGCTGCCACAGCAAGTATTTGTGGGAGAACACGGGAAAAGAGCTGGATGAGAACGAGTTGAACCGCCTTATCATGCAGTATAAGTCGGGCATCACTTGTGTTTGTTTCATGGGCGGCGATAACGAGCCAGCCAAGGTTTCGGCATTGGCCAAACAACTGAAAAACAACCATAAAGGACTCAAAGCGGCGTGGTATTCCGGCAAAAACGACCTGCCTGAAAACGTTTCTACCGACCATTTCGACTATATCAAGCTGGGCCGTTTTGTGGCTGAGCTTGGCCCCTTGGACAGCGCGACCACCAACCAGCGCATGATGAAGCGCTTGGCCGACGGTCGTGTGAAGGACATTACGGAATGGTTCAGGAGAAACAAGAAAGTGTCGCCGGAAAAGCTCACAGTTTCACCCTATCAGGATTCTCAGCGATGAATTGGCTCCAGTCGGGGCGGCGGTGTGCCTTGGCTTTCTCGGTGGTGTGTTTCGTGTAGTTCACGTCCTTACCCTTTGAAATCGAATGACATACGGCGGCGGCCACAGCATCAGTGGCATCGAAAAACTCGGGATTTTCTTCCGTTTTTAGGATGAAATGCACCATCTTGGCCACCTGCTCCTTCGAGGCGTTGCCGTTGCCTGTGATGGTCTGCTTGATGGTCTTGGGAGAATACTCGAAAATGGGGATGTCGCGGTAGAGTGCAGCGGCCATGGCTACCCCTTGGGCACGCCCCAGTTTCAGCATTGATTGCACGTTTTTGCCGAAAAACGGAGCCTCAATGGCCAATTCGTCAGGATGATAGGTGTTCACAATTTCCAAAACACGCTCGAAGATTTTCTTTAACTTCAGCGCTTGGTTCTCCAGCTTCTTCAAGTTGATGACCCCCATCGTGATGAGTTCCAATTTCTTGCCTTGCTCACGGATCACACCATAGCCCATTACCATGGTACCCGGGTCAATGCCTAATATGATTTTTTCTTGGTCCATTGTGTTGTTTCTGCAAAAGTAGGGATTTTTTGGAATTAATAGACTTAATCAAACAATTGGCTACCTTTCACTTGGCGTGGTATTTTCCTCGCATACATATTGTTGAGAAGTCCATTAGGGGTAATGAATGTCGGCAATAACGATTTCTTGGTTTTGGTCACTTTGCGGAAAGTACGCATCCGTTGATTAAGATGGCTGTCGTAGCTTTTGGTGATTTCGAACTCATTTTGCGAATACTTCATTTCGCAAATGCTGATACATTTGTCGGAACGATCGATAAGCAGGTCAATTTGCGCTCCATGTTTCAAGTCTTCGTCAGTTTCATCGACAATCATGTTTTTGGTAGGGCGATAAGTCCAAGAACAAGGTGTGTTTATGGTACCATCGATGCCCAAGGCTTGAACAATCTGATCCAAATGGTTGAGGCACAATATTTCAAAAGCATACCCACACCAACTCTCATATTGACTGGTAGATTGCATCTTTTGCCAATACCCCTTCAAGTAGTTTCCTGAATCGTTCATGAAACGGAAATGAAAGAGCGTGAAAGGGTCGATGAGCTGATACAAGCGGTCTTTTTTGCTCTTTTTGAACGGGATGTAACTCCTGATGAAAGAACATTCCTCCAATTCTTGTAACAGGCGGGTCAAGTTTCCATTGTTGGTTTGATGTGCCTCTTCTATGATTTCTGTTCTCGTCATGCCTGTGCCCTTCTTTTCCAAAGCGGTCACTACGGCAATGTAGTTTTCCGACTTTTTGAAAAGTGACCTGAAAATCTTGCGGAATTCATCCACCATTTCCCCTCCACGCGTAAAGCACAACGATTCAATGTTTTGTGTCACGCTTTTGCCTCGCTCAAAGAGTGAAAGATAATACGCCACACCTCCCACAGCCATATAGCATTCCATGATTTCTTGGCGTTCGTACATGAATCCTTGAGCCTTGAAATATTTTTCTATTTCGCACAAAGTGAAAGGGGAAATGAGCATGGTGTGTGTAGCGCGGTTATGCAGTCCGCCACGAGAGTTAATGACTTTGTTGAGCATCCAGGTGGTGGCACTTCCACAAACAATGAGTTTGATGTCATTTCGATAGGCAGCCCAATCGTTCCAGAAATGCTCCAAGGCACTGACAAACTTCGAACCTCGCGTGTCGAACCAGGGCAATTCATCGAAAAAGAGAATTTTCGGGCCTTCTTCAGCTTCTTTTTCAATATAGGTAGATAACTGACGAAAGGCCTGTGTCCATGTTTTGGGAAGTTCTGTCAAGGATGTAAAATTGTTGAGCGCATCGCTGAAGTTTTCCAATTGTTCTTTGGTGCTTGCGTTCTCTTTGCCTGTCATACGGAAAGTGAATTGGTTTTCAAGCAGTTCTTTAACGAGGAAAGTCTTTCCGACGCGCCGTCTTCCATAGATGGCGATAAACTCCGACTTGTTGCTGGCAATGTAATTCTCCAATAGGGTCATTTGTTCTTCGCGGCCAATGATGTTTTCTTTCATGGTTAGAAATACAATTTTGGCGCAAAGTTACAAAAAAAATCATAGATTGCGCCAGCTTTGAAGAGATTTTTGGCGTAAAGTGGTATAAAAAGTATAGATTGCGCTAAGTTTAAGGAGATTTTTGGCGCAATCTTGGTGTTTTTGGTGAGATTTAGCCGAGAATGGAATGCAAATCAGCTCTAACACTTTTACCCAAACAACACACTCCCCAGTTCATAAACTGAAGCCACTGGCACAATCTGAATCTTAAACCGCTTCGTATACAATCCTTTGGCATTATACTTTGAGACAAAGATTTTCTCAAAGCCCAACTTGTTGGCCTCGGCGATGCGAGCTTCGATGCGGGTGACGGCGCGGATTTCGCCTGAAAGACCTACCTCGGCGGCAAAGGCGTAACTCGAAGGGATGGGAATGTCGGCATTCGAGGAGAGCACGGCGGCGATGACGGCCATATCAATGGCGGGGTCATCCACGTGGAGGCCGCCCGCGATGTTCAGGAACACGTCTTTTATGGAGAGGCGGAAACCTGCGCGTTTTTCAAGCACGGCTAACAGCATGTTCATCCTGCGAATATCAAAGCCCGTAGCAGAGCGTTGCGGTGTGCCGTAGGCCGCGCTGCTCACCAAAGCCTGTGTTTCAATAAGCATGGGACGTTGTCCCTCCATTGTCGCCGCGATAGCGATACCACTTACCTCTTCGTCGCGCTGCGAGAGGAGGATTTCGCTGGGGTTGGTCACCTCGCGAAGGCCTGTGGCATTCATCTCGAAGATGCCCAACTCAGAAGCCGATCCGAAACGGTTCTTGATGGTGCGCAGGATACGGAAACCATAGTGGCGGTCGCCTTCAAACTGCAAGACCGTATCGACGATATGCTCCAAGATCTTCGGTCCGGCGATGCTGCCGTCCTTGGTGATGTGGCCGATGAGGAACACCGGTACTTGATACGCCTTGGCGATTTTGTTCATCTCGGCGGCGGTTTCTCGAATCTGCGAAAGGCTACCTGCCGCCGCATCCACGTAGGGCGATTCGAGCGTCTGGATGGAGTCGATGATGACGATGTCTGGTTGCACATTCTTGAAATGCTTCAAGATTTCCTGCGTGTTGGTCTCGGTGAGGATGAGGCAGTCGGTGTTGTGGATGCCGATGCGCTCGGCTCGCATCTTGATTTGGGTTTGGCTTTCCTCGCCGGAGATGTAAAGCACCTTTCTTCCAGAGAGTTGCAAGGCCGTCTGCAAGAGCAAGGTCGACTTGCCGATGCCAGGCTCACCACCCACAAGAGTCAAAGAACCGAGCACTAAGCCACCGCCCAACACGCGGTTGAGTTCCTCGTAAGGCAAGATGATACGCTGTTCCTTGGCGTTCCCGATTTCGTTGATGGGCACGGGCAGGCCTTTATCCATCTCCAATCCGACGCTTTTCTTCACCGATTTGCTGTCCTTTCCCGTGACGACGGTTTCCTCGACGCAGGTGTTCCACGCGCCGCAGGCAGGACATTTCCCGAACCATTTCGGCGACTCGTTGTCACATTCCTTGCAGAAAAAGGCGGTTTTCTCTTTCGTTGCCATAAAATCAATTTTGAAGGCAAAATTAGGAAATCTTTTCGTAATTTTGCGGCTCAATTCTGAAAACAACCTAAAAGTCTAATTTACAATGAAAAAACATCTGTTATTCCTATTTGCATTGGCACTCGGCCTGACTGCCTGCAACAACAAATCCAACCAATTTAAAGTGAGTCTCAGCCTGAAAAATGGCAACGACCAAACCGTCTACCTGCAAAAGTATGTCGATAATGCTCCTGTTACCATCGACTCGGCTGTCATTGCCAACGAAATGGCCATCTTGACCGCTACCAAGGACGACCCGCAGATTCTTTATACTCTGAAAATCAAGGGTAAACGCGGCTATTTTCCTTTCTTTACCGACAACCAAGACATGACCCTTGTGGGCGACCTCAATAACATGAATGACGCCGTAATCACAGGATCGGAAACGCAGGAGGAATGGAATGCCTATGAGGAGACACAAAATCAGTTCAACGACCAAATCCGCGAACTTTATGCCGTGATGCAACAGGCTTTTGCCGATAACGACTCCATCGCAATGGATTCGCTTAACACCGTCGGCACTGCCCTGATGGAACAGCAGGACAATTACCGCGATGAGTACATCAAAAACCATGGCGATAGCTTCCTTGCCCATTACCTTTTGGACGAATCGAAGCAAGATTACGACCTTGCCTCGTTGAAGGAACTCGTGGCTGGCTTCACTACTGAATCCATCTACACTAAAGACCTCAATGATTACATCGCCAAGCAAGAACGCCTTGAAGTGGGCCAACCCTTCATCGACTTTACGCTGAAGACCAACAACGACACGGAAGTCGTCCTTTCCGAAATGATTCCTCAAAACAAGCTCACCTTGGTTGACTTCTGGGCTTCGTGGTGCGGTCCGTGCCGCAAGGAGAATCCTGTCGTAAAGGCCGCCTATGAGCAGTTCCATGAATTTGGTTTTGATGTCATCGGTGTCAGCGTCGACCAAGACGAGGCCGCTTGGCTGCAAGCCGTGGAAGAAGACCAATTGCCCTGGACGCAGGTGCGCGATGCCGAAAACAAGGCCAGTGAAGCCTATCTGATTTATTACATTCCGTCCAACTTCCTCTTCGACCAGAATGGCACAATGGTGGCCAAAGGTTTGAGGGGTGATGACTTGGTGGCGAAACTGAGCGAAATCCTGAAATAATGCAGAATTATGAATGCGGAATGTGGAATGCGGAATAGGAGCGAAGCCCAGCGTCGCTTTGCGCTATTCTGCATTCCGAATTCTGCATTCCGAATTAAAAACAACACGCTATGAAAACCAAACTTATCCTTTTAACCACACTTGTGCTGGGTATTTTTGCCTGCACCTCAAAGCCTGAAACTGAAACCTTTAAGGTTTGTGTGAACCTCGCCAACGCTGATGGGCAGACCATTTATCTGCAAAAGGATGGTCAAATCCTTGATTCAACGACGATTGCGAATTGGGAAGCCATGTTCAATACTCCCGTTTGCAAGGACAACGAGATGTACGGCCTCATGCTGAAAGGCTGGCGTCGTCCATTTTCGTTCTTTACTGATAATGTGGACGTTACCCTTGAAGGCGATGCGCAGAATCCGAACCTTATTGTGGTGAAAGGCTCCGTGTCACAAGACCATCTTAATGCCTTCACGGAGAGCTATAACGCCTTGGAAGAGAAGCTTGAGGCCGACAGTACCATGGCCCAAGCTGACAAGGATGAAATCCTGAAGATGCACTGCTTTGACTTCGTTTGGGACAACCCCACCGACCCCGTGGCGCATTATGTGATGTACCGCTACAAGTGGGCTTTCGGTCCCTGTGAGTTGCGCACGATGATTGACAATATCCATCACGCCGATAGCACGATAACTTCCAAGAATTTGACAATGGCTGAGGAATATGTGGAAAAGCTAGAGCGCGTGCAAGCTGGTCAGCCTATCATCGACTTCACCCAAAACGACCCCGATGGTAATCCCGTGACACTCAGTCAACTCGCCCAAGGCAAGCTGTTGTTGGTCGATTTTTGGGCCTCATGGTGCCCCGACTGCCGCAAGGCCAACCCTGGTGTGGTGGCGGCTTATCAGAAATACCATGAGCAAGGCTTTGACGTGCTTGGCGTTTCGTTCGATACGAACAAGGAGGCTTGGCTTGCCGCCATTGAGAAGGATGGTCTCACCTGGACCCATGTCTCCGACCTGCAAGGCTGGAGCAACGCCGCTGGAG
This sequence comes from uncultured Bacteroidales bacterium, assembly GCA_947305795.1. Lineage (GTDB taxonomy): Bacteria > Bacteroidota > Bacteroidia > Bacteroidales > F082 > Limimorpha. The sequence continues at coordinate 41,952 of CAMZEK010000003.1, forward strand.
CCTTGTACGCCATTGCTTTCATCCCGCAAAACGCCCTTATCAAGGACGGCATGATTGTCGCCCGCAACCTTGAAGGGGAGGAGCTGATGGAAGAGATTGAACGACAGTTAAATAAGTAGCCGGATTATTTCGGATTACTTAATCTCGTAAGTGTTCACCGTCCCGATGGGTTCTACCAGAACCATTTTGATTAGCTTGCGGTCGGATAGGCGGTAGGTCAATTCCACGGAGGAATAGCCGCCTCTCGGCACTTTTCCGTTGACGGTGAGGGTAACTGTGCGGAGTCCTTTGGCTTCTGTTACGGAAGTCTCTGCATTGTTTTCTTCCGCGGCTTGTCTCCAATTTCCTGAAAGACAGTTTAATAGTGTGGAACGCTGCAATTGCACCATGGGAACTTTTTGGGCGTCAATTTCGGCTTTCTTGCCGTCCATGTTCATTTTCACCTGCATACCGTCGACGATAAAAAACTCGCCTTCAGGGTTGGTGTAAGTCATGGAAAGCTGCTCGTCTCCGTCAAAAACGAGATGTCCGGCCTTGTTGATGGTTTTTCCCGACACCTTCATAAAGCGTGTCTGCGTGAAATCGGTGTCATACTGATGTTGGGCAAATGCAGTGAGGGAAAGTAGCACTGCAATGATAATCAAGTTAATACGTTTCATTTTGGTAGATTGTCTAAATAGGTGACTACATCGTTTACGGTTTCAAATTTGGCCAAGGCCTGATCGGGGATGACGATGCCGTAATCGTCTTCGAGGCGCATTAAAAGTTGCAGGATATCGACGGAATCGGCACCAAGGTCGCGTTTGATTTGGGCGTCGAGCGTGACCCGCTCTGGGTCGATGCGCAGCTGACGCGCTAAAGTGGCTTTTACTACTTCGTACATATTGTTCAGATTCAAAGATTTAAAATTTAAAATTCAAAGATTTAATATTCGTAATGTTCGTAACGCATGATGATCTCTTCTATTTTTACAGATAACGCGCTGACTTCCATCTTGTAGGCTTGCTCGATGCATTTCTCCACTGCCGTGGCTTTGCTGGAACCATGGCCTTTCACAACCGTCTTCGAGGTGCCCAACAACACGCTGCCACCGTAGTTTTGGTAGTTCATGAATTCCTTTTCCTCCATGAACATCCGTTTCATCAGCAGGGCACCCAACTTGTAAATTGGCCTTGAATAGATGTCCTTCTTCAGCTTTTTCAACAGTTCAAGAGCGGTGCCTTCGGTAGTCTTCACGAGCACGTTGCCCGAAAAACCGTCGCAAACCACCACATCGTAGTTGCCTGAAAGCAAGTCACGGCTCTCCATGTTGCCCACAAAATGGATTTCGGGAGTCTCACTTAGCAAAAAGTGTGCCTTTTGACGAATCTCGTCGCCTTTTTCTGCTTCTTTTCCGACGTTGAGCAAGGCAATGCGCGGTTTTTCGATGCCGTAGACTTTTTCCATATAGAGGCTCGACATGATGGCGAACTGCCTCAGGTGCTCAGGCGTGACCTCCACGTTAGCGCCACTGTCGCAAATCCCGACGAGGCCGCCATCCATGGTAGGCAGGATAGGGCAGAAGGCTGGCCTAATGACGCCTTTCACGCGGCCGATACGGGTCAGGGCAGCAGCAACGAGGGCACCAGTGGAGCCAGTGCTCACCATGGCATTGATGTCGTCGCAATCACGCAACATACGGACGGCCTTAATCATCGAGCTTTCCTTTTTCAGGCGGATGGCGTCGATGGGACGTTCCTCACAGCCGATGACCTCAGGCGCGTGGACGATTTCCAACCTCGAAGTGTCGTAGCTTTTGTTTTTGAGGTAGTTTCTCAAGGTGCTTTCGTCGCCTGTGAGAATCAGATAAAGATCTGTAAATTTGGCCATTGCAGCCAAGGCTCCATCCACGTTGGCCTCGGGGCTGTGGTCGCCTCCGAAACAATCTATTAGAATTTTTATCATGGTCGATTCTTTTTTGTCACAAAACCTGTAAAACCCTCAAAACCTTTTTCTTGGGTTACGGAAAGCACGCCCCTCATTCCGAACTTGATTCGGAACGGCTGCTTTCCAGCGGCGACACGGTTGTGGAGCCGCTTCTCGTTTTTCATTGGAACAATCATCGTTTTGCAAGTTTTGACGGTTTTGTGATTAAAATCTACATTCCCAACATTTTAGTATAACACCTACGTCGTTTAATTTTCTCTTCGTCAAACCGTTTCCATTGGTTCTGAATCGCGTAATTCTCTTCCAAATTGGAGTTGGTTTCGGCATAGTCAATCCGTTTGAGCATCTTCATCATTTCGGAGGAAATAATGACGCTTACGCCTCGATTGAGCCATTCAGGTTCGACACCGATGATGCAAAGGTCGATGACATTGGGCTTTTTCAAGGCTTTGAGCAGCCTTATGAGCGTAAGGGGTGTCAATCGTCCGCCCGAAGGTCTCACTGCGTCGGCGATGGCGGGGAAAGCCAGTCCGAAGCAAATCATCTTTTCGTTCTCGTCAAGGATGACGGCGGCATATTTCACATCGATGACGAGTTTGAAATTGTCGATCATCATCTTTTTCATGCCTTCGGTGAAGGGCACGGTGCCATAAAGCAGTTCGTAGGACTTGTCCAACAATTCAAAAATGCCGTCGGCGTATTTTTTGATGAAATCATTGGTGTTGCGCGCTGTGCCGATGTGCAGGTTGTAGCGTTTCATCACGAAGGCGGCCAACTTGTCGACCTCGTCACTTCCTTCTTTGGGAACGCGGAGGCGACTACCCGTCCAATCGACATCTTTTCGATAACCGTAGTTTTCGATAAAGGTCTGATAATAAGGGTAGTTATATGATTCCTCAAAAGTGGCGGGATAGTCAAACCCTTCAATGAGCAGGCCTTCGCGTTCGAGGTCGGAATAGCCCAAAGGCCCTATGACCTCATTCATGCCTTTAGTGACGGCCCAGTCTTCCACCGTTTTGAGCAGTTTTTGCGCAGCTTCTTCATCCTCAATGACATCAAAACGGGTGAAACGCACTTGTTTTTTGCCTGTCTTCTCATTGGCAGCACGTTGCACGATGCCCGAAATGCGTCCCGCCATCTTGCCGTCTTTGTAGGCATTGAAAAAGACAGACTCGCACATATCGTTGTAAACGAAATCCTTACGGAAGATTTTCCTCTCGTCCATGTACAAGGGCGGGGTGAAATAAGGGGCCCCTTTGTAGAGTTTCAGCGGAAAGTCCAGGAATTCTTTCTGTTGCTTCTTTGTTAATACTTCTGTTACCGTTATCACTGACAATAATCTTTAAATCTTTGAATCTTAAATCTTTAAATCACCTATGCTTAGCATGGAAGCAGATGCCCAAGCCATTAGGCCCGCAGTGGCTGCCGATAGTGGGATTGACGACGGTGGTGATGACGTTCAGGTCTTGGCCGAACTTCTCTTTTAACAATCTTTCCGCTTCGGCGGCGATGTCGGGGCAGTCTGAGTGGCCGATGACCACGCGGTGGGCTTTCACGTCCTCGCCGAGTTCCTCGACGTATTTTACCAAACGTGCAATGGCTTTGGCTCGACCCGTCTCCTTGCCAATGCTCACCATCTTGCCCTCGTCGTTGAGGTAGATGATGGGACGGATGCCGATGAAGCCGCCCATCGTAGCTGCCAAGCCGCTCACGCGACCGCTACGACGGAAGAACTTCAGATCGTCGGCGAAGAAGTACATTGGGAATTTCGGCACCTCGACTTTGGCCCATTCCACGATTTCCTCAGCGGTCTTGCCATCTTTCAGCAGGTTGGCTACTTCAAGGACAACATTGTAGCACAACGCGCTGATACCCAATGTGTCAACGGTGTAAAACTTCCTTTCGGGATATTTCGCTTTCAGTTTTTCCACCGCCTGATTCATGATGGTGAAGGTGTTGGAAGTGCCCGATGAGAAATGCGCATAAAGAATGTCGTTTCCAGCCGCAAATTCAGGCTCAAAATATTGTGTATAAGCTTCTTCGCTCATGGCACTTGTAGTCGGCATGGTGCCAGCGCGAAGCATGTCATAGAACTTGTGGGAATCAAATTCCTCGAAGTCAACGTAAGGATAAATTACTTGATTATCAATGGTGTACGGCATACTAATCAGTTTGATGCCATACGCAGCGCACTCCTTGGGAGTGATATCGCAATCGGTGTCGCTAAAAAAGGTCAGCATGGTATGTGGTATTTTGTTGTTGGACTATGACCAGTGACTATGACTATGACAGCTTTTACGAAAGATATGAAGTTCATCGATTCCGATTATGCTGTCATGGTCATTGTCACAAGTCATTGTCGAAAATTCATTCATATACAAACGATTATATAATCATAAACCGGCTGTGCGCCGTTGTTCAACATAATTTCAAGGTTTTTGTATTGGGTTTGCAGGTCGGCGATGAGTTTTTCGGCCTCATTTTGAGGCACTTGCTCCCCGAAGAAGATGAGCATCACGTCGCGGGAGGCGGCGCCAAGGCGTTCCACCAAGGCTTTGGCGGCGGTTTCGCGGTCGGGACTGTCGGAAAGGAGTTGCTTGCCGCTGTAACCGACAAAGTCACCCGTGTGGACGCTCACTTGCTCGCCTTCGGCATCGCGGATGGCGGTGGAGACCATGCCCGTCACCACAGACTGCATGATTTCCGTAACGCTGGCGATGACTTCGTCAACATTGGGATTGTCGCGGTCGATGGAACCGATGCCGTAGTAGCCTTCGCCGATGGTGGATGATGGAAGCACGTGAATGTCAGCATTTTTATAAAGTTCAGCAGCTTGGTCGGCGGCCATCTTGATGTTCTTGTTGTTGGGGAAAACGAGGATGTGTTGAGCGTTGATTTTCGCAAAGGCATCCAAGAAGTCTTGTGTCGCGGGGTTCATCGTTTGTCCGCCTGCAATCACCTCGTCGACGCCAAATTCACGGAAGGCATCGATGAGACCTTCGCCCGAGGCCACCGTTACCACACCGTATTTCTTCGGGGGTGTCTTGAACGAGGCGTTGTTCTGGTTGGTCGATTGGTGGTGTTGCAGCGCCATGTTCTCAATCTTGATGGTCAGGAACTCGCCGTATTTCTGCATTTCGTTGAGAATCACGCCAGGCGTGAAGGTATGCACATGCACTTTTATGATGGAGCCTTCACGGAAGGCCACTACCGACTCACCCACACGGTTCAAGTAGTCGAAAATCACGTTCTCGTCGAAAGTGTCTAAATTGACCTTAGAGCGCATCAGACGGAGCAGGAATTCAGTGCAATAACCAAACTCCAAAGTGCTGTTTTCGGTGAATTTGTCAAGTTCTACGGTGGGTGCTGAAGCTGTCGTTGGGACAATTTCTTCCTCAGAAATTTGGCCGTTCAAGGCATCGTTCATGCCACGGAAGATACTCAACAAACCCGCACCGCCGCTATCGACCACGCCAGCGTCTTTCAGCACTTGCAGCAGTTCGGGTGTGTGGTCTAAGGAAACCTGCATGGCCTCCAATAAAGTCTCAAAATAGTGGTTCAAGTCCGAACTTGCATCGGCATCCGCTACGCCTTCGCGTAACACGGTGATGATGGTGCCTTCGACGGGAACGGGAACAGATTTATAAGCTTCTTCCACAGCCGATTGCATGGCTTTGGTAAAGGTTTCTGTGTCCGCTTCGATGACTCCTTGCAAACCTTTGGCAAGCCCGGCGAAAATGCGTGAAAGGATGACACCCGAGTTGCCCCTCGCGCCAAGCAACATCCCTGACGAGGCCGCCGAAGCCAGTTCAGACAACGTTCCGAGATGATTCTTGAGCGTATCGCAGCCTGCCTTGAGGGTCATCAGCATGTTGTCGCCAGTGTCGCCATCGGGGATGGGGAAAACATTCAAGTCGTTGATGACCTTTTTGTCTCTGCCCAATTGTACTGCGCCTTGGCGCAACATTGCGGCGAAAGTTAGGCTATCGAGTTCATTTGTTTTCTGCATGGGCTTTCTTTTTCAATACACTCCGTCTATAGGCTGGAATCTTCATCAGCTGCCAAAATACAAACGGCTGCAGCGAGTATGAAATCATGATGGTTGAGGCCATGCCGATGAGGGTGCTCAGACCAATGGAACGGATGGCTGGATGAACCGCAAACAGCAGCGAAGTCACCACAATGACAAGGATGATGGCTGAGAAGAAGATGGCTACCTTGTGCCAGGTAAGCACGTCTCTGTTGCCTGTCCGCGCTTGCGAGAGCAGGCCTTCGGTGATGAAAATGCTGTAATCCACACCCACACCGAAGATGAAGGTCGAAATGATGATGCTGACCAGGTTGAATTCTAGGCCGATGAGAGCCATGTAGCCCTGAACCATGAACCAGCTGAGTACCATTGGGAGGAAAGAAAGGAGGGCCGTAATGAGATTGCGGAACGAGACCAACAATATCAGCAGCACGAAAAGTGATGAAATCCAAACGGCAATGTTGAAGTCGTCATGAATGACTTCAACCATACTCTTGCAGTAGTAGAACGGTTCCAAAACAAAGGTCTTTGGGTTGACAACCAAAGCATCGGTCACAATGTCTTTTTCGTCAAAGCGCATGGCGACATCGGTGAACACCATGTATTGGTTGTCGGCATTGCATTCGATGAAATTGCCAAGTAGATTCTCGGGCACCACACCGCTTTTTATCAGCGAAGCAGGCTCATAATCGGCATTCAGCAGTTCCTTAAAATCATAGAACATCATCGGGTCGAGGCCAAAGTCCAAAGCTCCTTTCTCGATTTGCGAGATGGCAAAAGTCTTCCGTCCCTCAGTCCAGAAGGCGTTCCATGCGGCGATGCGCTGTTCTTGGTCCGTTTGCGTCACGAAGAGCTTGGGAATGATGTCAGTATAGGCATGTACGACTCCTTGTTTTGCTAGCGTGTCCAAAATGAGCATCAGCGACTTGTCGGCCTCCAAAGCTTCGTCGATGTCGGTGGAAACCGTAGCGAAATACAAATGGAAGAAGCCGTCGTTGTTCTTTTCGTTGAAAAGAGATTCGGCGGTTACCTCGGATGGCGAGTTGTAATCAAGATTGCGCAGGTCACTGTCAAACTTCACCTTAGGTGAGAAGATGATGCCCACCACGAGAATAACCACCATCAGCGCGAGGAACCAAGGTTTCTTGTCGAAAGGCAGATTGTTGAGGCGTGAGATACGTCGGAAGGTCTTGTCATCTGCCTTAGCATTCCGTTTCGGCAGAAAATGAGGCAGGAAGATGAGGGCAAACATTGTGCTTCCGAACAAGGCAAACGAGGCGAACAGGCCAAAATCACGGAGCAAATCGCTCTCGGTGAAAAGCAGGCTACAAAATGCGCCAATCGTTGTAATACACCCTAAGAAAACTGGTGTGGACTCATCCGACAACAATTTTTCAGGGTCGCCGACAAAGAAATGGTGGATGAGCACGTGCAGGCAGTAACTGATGGCAACGCCCAAGATAATCGCACCTAAACCCAATGCCATCAGCGACATGCCGCCTTTAATCCAATAGATGCAGGCCAACGAGAAGAAGGCACCGTAGATTATGGGAAGCAAAAGCTCCCAAAGGAACGAGAAGCTTCTGAAACATAACCAAATAAGTATCAATATCAAAATCAACGAAATACCCACCGTCACCACCAAATCAGAACGGATGCGTCCAGCATTCGACACGCTGCCGATAGGGTCGCCATGGGCATGGACTTTCACATCTGGATGCATCGACTCAAAGTCTTTCTGCGCACGAGAAAGCATCTTGGAAAAGTCGGTCGAAGCTCGCGAGTCCAGCGAGCGGAAGGCAGGAGCAAGATAGGCAATGGCCACGGTGCTGTCGGGACAAAATAGCTGTCCATCGATGATGTTATAGCTGTTGCTGGCACTCAAAAACACCTCGCCGAGCACCACGCCCCTCAAGTTGAGTGGGTCGTAGGCGATGGCTTGGGTAAGATCGCCCGTCTCGTCTTCCATCATCTGTTCGTAGTTGACCCACATCTGCTTTTCGATGGCCTTTGGTTCCAAGGCTTTTTCAAAATCGCGATAAGCCGAAGTGTCAATGAAGGAAGGAATATGCTCTAATACGAAATCCAAAGCATTGATAGCCACCTCGGGTTCCATCTTATATAAAACGTTGGAAATGAAATGGGTCGATGAGTCTCGCTCAAAAAGAAGGTCGATAAATTCATCCATCTTTTCACTCAACACCTGAGGCGATAGCCTTTCCTCAGCCGAAGTCACTTGGATGTATATCTTATCTTTCAATTGTATCGAGGAGAATGCCAACTGACTCTCCACGTTCGATTCGGGCAACAATTTGGTGATATCTTCCTCATAATGCAACCTCAGGCCAAAAAATAAAAAGACGATTGTGGAAAGCACTAAAATGATGTACATCAAAGTTTTATGGTGCTCAAAGAAACGGTATATCGGCAAAAATACTATGTGCATGCGGTTGCATTTTTAAAAGTTACAAAGGTACTACATTTTTTCCATTTAAAGACCATTTTCAAAAAAAACATCCGTGCCGATTCTTCAGCACGGATGTTTTTCGTTTAATTGTTGTGTTTACAGGCCCTTGACCCACTTTTCCAACGTGTCTTTTGAGGCGCCGTTCAGCAGTTTGCCTTCTTTCCAGTTAAGGTTGGGATAGGCTGCTTTCAGGTCGCTACAAGCCTGCTTAATGTCGCTTCCGCCTGAAGTGGCAAAAGGAATGATGGTCTTGCCCGTAAAATCGTAGGCTTCCATGAAAGTGTTAACGATCGTAGGGGCAGTGTACCACCAAATGGGGAAGCCGACGTATACGACATCATAGTCAGTCATGTTGGACAGTTTACCTGTGATGGCAGGACGCGAACTCTTGTTGGTCATCTCCAAAGTGGAGCGCGATTTTTTGTCGCGCCAGTTGAGGTCGGCGTCGGTGTAAGGCTGTTCGGGTCTGATTTCGTGAAGGTCGCCGCCTGATACTTCGGCTAGTTGTCTGGCTACGTTAGCGGTAACGCCAGAGGCTGAAAAATAAGCTACTAAGGTTTTCATTTCTTTTTTCTCCTGAGGGTTGGCTACTTGTTTGTTGTCTTTGCTATCTATTTTGTTGTTCTGTTGGGCGCAGGCCGGAAGGACGATGGCTATGGTGAGCGCAAAGATAAAAGTGAGTTTGTGTGTCATGGTACAATGTATTTAAAAGTCAGATTGCAAAAATACTGATTTTTTTCTCACGGGTTGTGCTATTTCTGAAACGCGTAGAGTGGTTGCATCTAAGTGCTTCGTATCTGTCTGAAGCAATTGTTTAAGGGCGCGTGGAGCGCGTGTAGACCAATACTCTATATTTCGGATGGAATGAAGGTCAGAGCCTGCAATGTTGTAGTAATTCTGCTTAAGGAGCCAGCGAGCCTTGTCCCTCGCTTCGGAGCCATAGGCACCTGCCACCGACGAGAGGTTTAACTGAAAACGGATATCCTTATTCTTTAGCGCGGTATAGCGTTCCTTGCCCATATATACATAACGTTCGGGGTGGGCTAGCATGGGATAATACCCTTTCTGCTTGATACGAGACAAAATTGCGTCCATATCCATTGGCGGAGTGAAATATGAAGTTTCCACCAAAAGTTGGTTATGCTCCTCGCCTAATGTCAACAAATCACCTTGTTCCAACCGCTCTTCAAAAAGAGCATCCATCATATATTCTGCCGCAAGATGTAACTTGATTGGCCCTTGGTATGCTTCACAAAGCTCGGCGAAACGTGCTTGCAGATTTGCCGTTGTATTGGGGATATCCTCCATGATATGAGGCGTGCACCACACCTCTGCAATGCCAAGCTGAGCATATTGTTCCAGAACTTTCAGCGACACCTCCATTTTTTTCACTCCATCGTCCACTCCGGGAAGTATGTGGGAGTGGTGGTCAGTGAAGTTGGTGAGCAGGGAAGATATTTTATGGAAAAACATACAAATTAGAATTCCAAAGATTTAACTCTTTTCTTCTTCCTTGTCATCATCGTGATAATATCCGCCTCTTTGTCCATATCCATAGGCGCTATGGTAACCGTATTTGCCGCCATATTTGTAACCGTAACGATAACCGTAGCGATAACCGTAACGATAACCATAGCGACCATCATTGCCCATAGTGCCATTGAGAACCAGACACATGTTCTTGTATTTGTTTTGCGTGTAAAGGTTCTCAAGCTCGGGTAATAGGCTGCGTTCCAACAGACCAGCGCGTACCACGAAAATAGTACGGTCAACGTACTTATTAATAATCTGGGGATCGGCCACGATGTCAATGGGGGGACAGTCGATAAGTACATAGTCATACTCTTTCCCAAAACGGGTAATCAACTCACCAAATCGCTCAGTTTCAAGCAATTCAGTAGGATTGGGCGGTATGGTACCCACGGGCAGATAATACAATCCTGGGTAATCAGTACTTGGGATAATAAGCTGATTCAAATCTTCCTCCTGACGGGCAAGATAGTTGGCAATACCTTTTTTCGGTGAGAAAACGTAAGCCGACAGGGAAGCATGGCGCAAGTCTCCATCAATCACCAGCACTTTCTTTTCCTTGATGGCAAGAGCAATAGCCGAGTTGATGGCAATGAACGACTTACCTGATCCTGGGTTGAACGAAGTGAACATAAAGACATTGGAGGCTTTGTCCTTGCTCATAAACTCCAGATTGGTGCGGAACACACGGAACGCTTCATTGATGACATTACGGCTGCCTTTTTTCACCACCACGTCGCCGGCAAAGCCTTTTTTAACTTCTTGGTCTTTTTGCTCGGTGCGTTTCTTTTTCGCTTCTTTCTTATGCTTTTTCTGGTCAGATTCGCTGTAAGCCAACGGTATTTCGCCAATAAAAGGCAATGACAGTTTCTCCAAATCCTTGCGGCCACGTATGGTCGTGTTGAGGCGCTCTTTCAAGTACAGAATAATAGCAGGGATGGCCAAGCCAATCACTAAAGCTATCAATCTAATCCTGGAAGTGTTGGGTTTGGTAGGCATAAGAGGACCGTTGGGCTCTTCGATAATTCTCGTGTTATAAGCTGTGAAGGCTTGCGACAACTGGTTCTCCTCACGTTTTTGGAGCAGGAAGAGATAAAGGGACTCTTTCACTTTTTGTTGACGTTCCACCGAAAGCAAATACTTGGCTTGACTAGGATTGGCGGCAAGGCGTTCGTTGATTTGTCGTTCGGTTCCTTGCAGGCTGGCCAGCTGGTTGCCAAGGGTCACCAATTGGTTGTCAATGCTGGTGATGATGGCCTGGCGTAAGGACGAAAGGTTTTCATCCATATCAACAACCAACGGGTTTTCTTCACTACTGTTGGCAGCCAAACTGTTGCGGCGGAGCATCAAACTGTTGTAAGTGTTGATTTGACTTTCAATGTTGCTGCTGTTGATACCTGAATTTACAGGCAACAATTGGTCGTTTATTGTCTCACTGACCAGCATGTTCCTAATAAAACGAGTGATGGAAATCTGGTTGGTGATTTCCAGAATACGGTCGGTAGTGGCTGAGTTTTGTGTCAGGTACATCCGGGAGACGGCGTTGACGTCGGGCAAAAGGTTTTCGCTCTTGTAGGTGGAGATATCGCTATCCACGTCGCCTAGTTCTTGCTCAATCAGCCTCAAACGGTCATCGATAAAGATGGACGTGCTCACCATGATTTGGTTCTTGTCCTGCAGCCATTTGTTGTTGTAAACGGCAATCAACATATTGAGGAAATCGTCGGCTCTTCTTTTGGAGATGTCATTGACAGAAAGGGTCATGACATCAGCGTTTTTGGCTGATAATTCGACTTTCAGTTTTGTCGCATATGTCCGAGCAGCTCTTTCAATGCCAGAATGATGCACATGGATCTTGTCGTATTCAGCATCGCTTTGATAATAGTCGGTAGGACGGATACACAGCAAACCTATAGGCGTGTTGACCGTATCACCCAAATGGACCATCATGTTGTTGTCTGATATTTCCTCGTTGTTGAGGATGAAATCAGAAAGCTGTACACCTTCTTTGGTGATTTTCATATCGAATGATAATGAGGCATTGTCAAACGCCCCCAAAAGGTCCACGTTTACAGGCAAGGTCTTGTCATAAAGCAAGATGGGATGGAAACGGCCGTCTATAGTGTAGTTCATGTCCAAGTGCAAAAGTCGGACGGCTTCTTTGATGATATCAAGAGAGTTGATGGTAAGCAGCTCGTTGTTGATTTTCACGCCAGAGCTAAAAAATCCCATGTCTGAAAATTCGCTCACATCAATGGCCGACCTGCCTTTTTCATCCGACTTCACCAACAACTTGGCTGAGCGGGAATAGACGGGTGTGGTCTTATTCAAATAATATGTCGCTAAAACAAGAACCAACACAACGGAAATGACAAACCAATACCAGTGCGAAAGGCAAAGATAAAATATGGCTTTCACATCGATAGTTTGTTCTTCCTGTGGTTTAGCTTGATTTGTAGGAGTTTTTTGGGGTTCTGCCATGACTGTAGGAATAATAATTGTTTATGCAAATATACTAGATGCTATATTTTCAGGCCAATTTTTGTTTTTATTTGGCTCTTGTCATCAATACTGAGATTGTGGTAGCTACGGAAGCGAGCAAAGAGACGACAGAAATCCAGAAGGATGCGGATTGAACTGTATTGGCATTGACGGTAGATTCGTTGGCGCGCTTGGCGTTGGGCTCAACGTAAATATAGTCATTTTGATGGATGTAATAAGCAGGAGAATTTTGTACGTTGTCGAAAGAGCGCATATCAACGGTATAGGCCAAAAGTTTTCCATTGGAATCAGGACGAAGCACCAAAACGTTGTCGCGTTTGCCGTTGATGCTCATATCGCCGGCCATCGACAAGGCATCCAAGAGGGTAATATGGTCGCGGGTAATTCTATATGTGCCAGGGACTTTCACTTCGCCCATCACGGAGAACTGAAGGTTGACAAATTCTACTGTTACCACGGGGTCGTTAACCAAATTACGGTTGGTCAGTTCGTTCTTAATATATGCTGACAATTCGTCGCGTGTCTTCCCTGCGGCTTGCACCAAACCCAACACTGGGAAGTCGATAGTGCCATCGGATTTGATAATGTAGCCTGAAGCACCTTGATTTGTGTTAACCAATTGTTCTTGAGTTTGTCCTAATATACGAGCCGTGTAAGGAAGGTTGAATAAGGCGGTCAGTTCGGGAACTTTGCTGTTGACGATAATGGAAATTTTGTCTTCGGGACGTAGGCGAATTTCAGGAGTAGGTTGTTCTTCCGTGCCCATAACAATCTGACGGTCTTGTATGTCCTGGAAATAAGTAATCCTCTTGGAAACATTGCATGATGAAATCAAGAGCATAAGGGCGATTATGAACAAACCGTTACTAGTTAAAATAACGTTTTTTTTGGTCGGCATAATCTTGCCCTGACCACTTACACCCTTTATAGTTTGATTTTTTGTTTTGAATAACATAATTAAATCACATTAGTTCAACAAGTTAAAGCTAGGCTTGAGCCTATTTCGCGAGCCAAAGATACGACAAAAATCTCAATTCGCAAGTGTTTTTTTATGAAAAGTGGAAATGCAAGACCAAAAATGGTCGGAAAGGTCTATAATTACAAGAATCGAACAAAGGTCAAAAGCCAAGAATAAGATGTGCTTTTTGGAAGTGATTGGATAAATTCGTATTTTTGCACGCCGTAAACTCAAATCTTATTAAGATGCTGCAAAAAGGAACTAAAGCCCCGTATTTTGAGGGAAAAGACGAAAATGGTAATCTCGTGAAACTCACTGATTTTGCTGGTAAGAAACTGGTGTTGTATTTCTATCCCAAGGACAGTACGCCAGGCTGCACTGCCGAGGCCTGCGACCTGCGTGACAACTACGAGCGTTTTATCACCTTGGGTTATAGCATTATCGGCATCAGTCGTGATAGTGCTGCCTCGCATCAACGTTTCATCGCCAAATACAACTTGCCTTTCCACCTCATCGCCGACACCGATTTGACTATTCTAAAGACTTACGAGGCTTGGGGCGAGAAGAAAATGTATGGCAAGGTGACTGAAGGCACGCTGCGTATCACCTACGTCATCGACGAGGAAGGCACCATCATCGACGCTATCGGCAAGGTGGACACTAAGAACCATACAGCACAAATCTTATAACTCGAAACTCACTTGGGATTAAGAATAATAATAACTCATCAAATATTACAATGAAAACAAAGCAGCAAGTCGAACCAACAAAGCATTTCTTCGAATATTTCAACGAGAACCTCCCCAAAAATTGGGAAGAACCCGCTTTGACCGATTACGATGACGTCACGAGTTATACCTACGGCGAGATGGGCGCCAAGATGATGCAGGTGCAAGCCATGCTTGAAGTTGCGGGACTGAAGGCAGGCGACAAAATCGCCATCTGCTCGAAGAATTGCGCCAATTGGGCCATCTCCTTCTTGGCCATTGCCGCAAACCGTGGTGTGGTGGTGTCCATCATGGATGCTTTCGTCGAAAGCGACATAGAGAACCTCGTCACGCATTCCGATGCCAAGGCCATCTTTGTTGGACCTGCCGTCTGGAAACGGCTCCATCCCGATAAGATGCCTAACATACAAATCGCCATAGGCACGGAACAATTCAAAGTCCTTTATACCCAGGATGAACGCCTCTCGACGTTGAAAGAGGACGCTGAGCGACTGTATAACGAGAGATATCCTTACGGCTTCACCAAAGAAGATGTCAACCTGCCCACCGACAACCTTGACGAGCTGATGATCATCAACTACACCTCTGGTACCACCAATGCCCCGAAAGGTGTCATGCTGTCGTATCGTGCCATTTCCGCTAATGTGCAATACAGCCAAGAGACTATACCCAATCACGCTGGTTGGACCGAGGTGTGCATGCTACCGCTTTCCCACATGTTCGGCATGACGATTGAGTTCCTCTATCAGATTGCAGGCGGATGTCATGTCTATTTCCTGAGCAAAACTCCTTCGCCGACCGTCCTGTTGAAAGCATACGCCGAAACGAAACCCTATATGATTCTCACCGTGCCATTGGTGTTGGAGAAAATCTTCAAAGCGAAGATTTTCCCTGCCCTCAACAAGCCCATGGTGAAGTTCTTGTGGCATACACCGTTGCTCTGCAAGATTGTGGAGAAGACCATCTACAAACAACTGATGGAGGCCTTTGGCGGCAACCTCATTTGGCTCATCACTGGTGGTGCCGCCATCAACGCTGAGGTGGAGAAAGTATTCCGCCGTATCAAGTTCCCCTTCGTGGTGGGCTATGGCATGACCGAAGCCGGACCGCTTATCTGCTACGAGCACTGGTACAACGAAATGATAGGCTGCTGTGGTTCATGCGTCACCCGCAACGAGTTGAAAATCGACTCGCCCGACCCGGAGAATGTGGTTGGCGAAATCCTGTTCCGCGGCGAGCATGTGATGATGGGCTATTACAAGAACGAGGAAGCCACTCGCAACGCCATCGACGAAGAAGGTTGGTTGCATACAGGCGACCTTGGTACCATAAACAAAAAGGGTTTGCTCTTCATCAAGGGACGTTCCAAGGCCATGATTCTTAGCTCCAACGGCCAGAACATCTATCCCGAAGAGATTGAGGACAAGGTGAACAACCTACCAGGCGTTGTCGAGTCGCTTGTGGTGGGGCGTCAAGGCAAAATTGTTGCCTTGGTTTATCCCGATGAGAAATACGACCTTCAGAACAAGAGCATGGACGAACTGATGAATGAGAACCTTGCCCAATTGAACGCCACTTTACCTGCCTATTCCAGAGTGTCATCCATCGTCCTCGTTGACAAGGAGTTCGAAAAAACACCCAAGCGAAGCATCAGAAGGTTTTTGTACAGCTAATCAGCATTTTACCAGTTTTGCACCAAAATCAGTAATATCAATAATTTACTTGTCTATGAAAAGAAAACCATTCCTACTTCTTTTGCTGGCAATAAGCCTCGGCATTGCTTCTAATGCTGCCGAACCCGTAAAACTACAAAGTCCTGATGGCCAACTAGAACTGAAATTCGAAGTTGTCGACGGCATTCCACAGTATTCCCTCGACCGCGCTGGAAACCCCGTGGTGCTGCCCTCAAAGATGGGCTTCACCCTTGAATGGCGCGACGACTTGGCTCACGCTTTTGTCCTGAAGGACATGAAATACGACACCTTTGATGAGACTTGGGAACCCGTTTGGGGCGAAGAGGCTCAAATCCGAAACCACTACAACGAAATGCTCGTCACTTTGGAGCAACCCGTTGGTTCCGTGGAGAGTATGGACCATTCGACCGAGAAAAAAGCCACGGTCATGCAGATTCGTTTTCGCCTGTATGACGATGGCCTTGGCTTCCGTTATGAGTTCCCGATGGAGAACGCCTTGGTCTATTTCTGGATCAAGGAGGAACTGACCGAGTTTGCCATGACGGGCGACCACAAGGCTTGGTGGATTCCAGGCGACTACGACACGCAGGAGTTCAACTACACCGAATCGCGGCTGTCGGAGATCCGTACCTTGTTTGACGAAAGCCATAAGGACGGCGGCTGGCCGTGGAAGGGATTCTCGCCCACGGGTGTACAGACTGCTCTTCAGATGAAGACCGATGACGGTCTCTACCTCAACATTCATGAAGCGGCCACCCTTGATTACCCCACCATGCACCTTGAACTCGACGATAAGAATATGGTGTTTCGCGCCCATCTTTCGCCTGATGCCACGGGTTACAAAGGCCGCATCCAAGCACCTTGCACTACACCTTGGCGCACCATTATGGTGACCACATCGGCTACCGATGCCCTTGCTTCACGTTTGATTCTCAACCTTAACGAGCCTTGTGCTTTGGAGGACGTTTCATGGATTCATCCCGTGAAATACATGGGCGTGTGGTGGGAAATGATCTCTGGTAAAAGCTCTTGGTCATACACCAACGATTTCCCCTCGGTGAAGCTAGGCGAGACCGACTATGCTCACGCCACACCTAACGGAACCCACGGCGCCAACAACGCCAATGTACGCCGTTACATTGATTTCGCTGCCGCCAATGGATTCGATGCCCTTCTTATCGAAGGCTGGAACATCGGCTGGGAGGACTGGTACGCCAAACAAAAGGACTTTGTCTTCGACTTCCTCACCCCTTATCCTGACTTTGATTTGCCTGGTTTAAACAAATACGCTCATGAGAAGGGTATTCGTCTGATCATGCACCACGAAAGCTCCGCATCCACAGTGAATTACGAGCGTTGGATGGAGAAGGCGTATACCTTGATGAACCAATATGGCTACGATGCCGTGAAAGGAGGCTATGTGGGCACTATCATCCCCTTCGGTGAAGGACATTACAGCCAGCCCATCAACAACCATTATCACTATGCTATTGTGGAAGCCGCCAAGCATCATATCATGGTGAATTCTCATGAGGCTGTAAGACCCACAGGCCTCTGTCGTACCTGGCCCAACATGATTGGGAATGAAAGTGCGATGGGCACCGAGTTCCGCGAACGCATTAAGCCTGGCCATACTACGATTTTGCCTTTTACCCGCTTGCAAGGTGGTCCAATGGATTACACACCTGGTATCTTTGAAACCGATATGGGAAAAATCGTTTCATGGGGCGGAAAAATGCGTACTACCATTTGCAACCAACTGGGCTTGTATGTGACTTTCTACTCGCCCTTGCAAATGGCCGCCGACTTCCCTGAGCACTATGCCCAGTTCATGGATGCTTTCCAATTTATCAAGGATGTGGCCGTGGATTGGGACAAAAGCCTTTATCTCATGGCCGAGCCTGGTGACTATATCGTGACGGCACGTCACCCGAAACTCTCCACTTTGAACAAGGCCGCTGAAGGTGTCGGAACGCTGTCGGATGGCAAGAAAGGTGTGGTTTCAAACACTACTAAATTCGTGTATGACTTGCCCGACGATGCCACTATCGAAGACCTTTGGCACGCTGAGGCGCATGATGTATGGTACGTCGGTGGCATCACTGATGAAAACGCTCGAGAGGTCACAGTGAAACTGGATTTCCTGAAACCTGGTGTAAAATACGAAGTCACCATCTACGCTGATGCCGAAAATGCCAGTGGCATTCCCGATGAGCATTACAATGCGCAGGACTACACCATCACTAAAAAAACGGTGACATCCAAATCGGTGCTGAAACTGAGAATGGCGCCCTGTGGCGGATTTGCGGTTTCGTTGCGGTCATTATAGTTGGGGTAATACGAAAACAAAGAATCCCGAACTGCCATCGACGGTTCGGGATTCTTTTCGTAATGGTTTCAAATCGTTTTCTTGTAGGCTCGCCGACGCATAAAAGGCACGGTATGGTAGTCGCCGAATAGCGACTGAACCTTGTAGTTCTCCTCCAACTGCGGGTTGAGGATGACCTTGGAGACGTCACGCCGTATACAATTTTCGTGCAGGTACTTGAACAGTAGCAAAGGCACGCCACAGCCCTGATACTTAGGTGCTACGCCTATGATGAGGGCTTCCAAGGTGTCGTTTTTCTTCAGTGCCTTGAGAATGTGGATGAATCCAAAGGGGAACAGACGCCCGTTGGCCTTTTTCACCGCTTTAGAGAGCGAGGGCACACAAAACAGGAATCCTACGGGTTTGTCTTCTTTATTGACGACTACGGCCACGAAATCCTTGTCCAAAATGGGAACGTAGGTGTCCAAGTAGTTCTTTATCTGCTTGTCGGTCAGAGGTGAGAATCCCATCAGCGGCGCGAAGGCATCGTTATACATGTGGAAGATTTCCATGCCATATTGCTTGCTCATCTGTCTCATGCTCTTAGGTTGCACCACATGGACGCCATAGCGTTCCTCGATGAGGTGGGCAAATTCGTAGGTGGACGGCAGCTTGCCATCCAAAAGGAGTACGCTTTGTGTCCAGTCCACGTCCTTCACATAACCCAACTTTTGCAGCATGGTGTCGTAGTAAGGATAGTTGTAAAGGCAAGTGAAGGGGCTGAGGTTTTCATAGCCTTCCACCAATAGCCCTTCTTTGTCCATGTCGGTAAAGCCCCACGGCCCAATGATTTCGGTGCAGCCGCGTTCCTTGCCCCAAGTGATGACAGTATCCAACAAGGCTTTCAGAACCTCTTCATCTTCAATGAAATCGAGCCAACCGAAGCGCACTTTCTTTACGTCCTTATTGGCTTTGTGGTTGATGATGGCAGCCACGCGTCCGACGATTTCGTTGTTTTTGTAGGCAAGAAAACAGTCGGCCTCGCAAAAGTCATAGGCACCGTTTTTCTTTGGGTTGAAAGTGTCGTATTCGTCGCCTTCCAAGGCGGGCACCCAGTTTTCGCAGTTTTTGTAGAGGTGAAGCGGAAAAGCCACAAACTGTTTCATTTGCTTGTGGCTTTCCACTTTGACGATTTGGATTTGCATAGGCTAATGTGTTGCGTTAGCGTGTGAATCAATATAATCAACCACTTCGCCTACCGTCGTGAACTTGGGGTTGCCTTCAAACTTGAACCCAAACTTGTTTTCGATGGCGAGGCTCAGTAGCAGGATTGTCAACGAGTCGAGACCAATGTCGCGGACGAGTTGCGAATCGTCGTTGATGTTGGAGAAATCGGCTGAAGGTCTGATTTTTGTCAGGATATCTTTTAGTTCCTCATATATGGTTTCTTTTCTCATGACCCAATCATTGATTTCGTGAAACTTTTAATGCACCGGTACGTTTGAAGTCTTCTTGACGTACTGTGATTTTGCTGATCTGGTGTGTTGTTGGCAAAGTTGCGTTGACTTCGCCGACGAGGTTCTTGAAATAAGCTTCCACTTCTTCCCAAGGCATATTGCCAAACTCCTCCATGCGTGGCAGGATTTCGATGGCAATTACTGAACGGCCATTGAGCTCGTCTTCCTTGACAAGGCAGTCACGAAGCTTGTTGTCTTTGTAGAAAGGCTCCTCGATGCTTTCTGGGCTGACGTTCTCGCCGTTGGAGAGAATGATGAGGTTCTTGATGCGGCCTACGATGTACATGTAGCCGTCTTCGTCGAAGCGGACGAGGTCGCCCGTCTTGATCCAGCCGTCGGGTGTTAAGGTCTCAGCGGTCTTTTCAGGTTCGCCGTAATAGCCGAGGAACACGTTGTCGCCACGGAACCACAGCTCGCCGTCCACCACTTTCAGCTCCTGTTCGGGATAGGCTTTGCCAACCGAAGTGGGTCTTTCCTTTACGTCGATGTTGCCCGTGGTGAGGTTGGCGCCTTCCGTCATGCCGTAGCCTGCAAATAGGCTGATGCCCAGCTCGTCAAACTCGGCGATGAGTTTCGGAGGCACGTTGGCTGCACCTGAAATGATGAAATTGAGATGGCCGCCGAGGAAGGGCTTACCATACATCTTGACGAGGCCCAATAGGATTTCGCAGATGCCTGGCACAGCCACGAGACAGGTTGGCTTGATCATCGGGAACTTGCCGATGGTTTCCTTGGTATTGGCGGCGGCGTACCATGCGCCACCTTCAAACAGCACCGACAACGTGCCGCGAATCAGGCCAAACACATGGCTAAGGGGCAACACATTCGCGTAACGGTGGCATCCCAGTTGATGGCCGGGAGCGTAAACACCGTTCAAAGCGCCACGCATTAAAGCGCGGTGAGGCAAGATTGCACCCTTGGGTGCGCCCGTGGTGCCGCCTGTGAAGAAGATGGCGGCGGGGTCGTTCTTGTCGACGGTGGCAATTGGAGCGGTGTGGTCGGCATAATCCGTGATGGCGATGACCTTGCAGGGAGCTTCTTTCACGGCTTCCATGAAGTCTTTGCCAGCAGCCAACACCTTCACGCCGAACTTCATGCAGCAGCCCACGATGGCTTGTGCAGGAAGCATTGCAGGCAGGTTGATGGCCACATAGCCCGCCGAGGTGACTGCGAGGAACATTTCGACCTGCTCAATAGTGGAGTTGTCAAGAATGGCCACTTTGTCGCCTTTTTGCAATCCTATATCATTGAGCAAAGCGCGCTTGCGAGCCACAAGGTCGCAGACTTGCTTATAATTATAGGTGTTCACCGTGTCGGAGAGGCAAGGCAAGTCTGCCCATTTCTGCTCAATCCAGGTCACGAATTCGGGAAGGCTAGGAATGAACTTCAACTGCTCGAGTTCGTCAGCAGGGAGCATATTAGGAAAATAATTGCTCGTGATAATCTTTGTTTTATCTGATGCGTTTGTAGCCATAAACAGCCTGAGTGCCTAACTCTTCTTCGATACGAATAAGTTGGTTGTACTTAGCCATGCGGTCGGTGCGGCTAAGCGAACCGGTCTTGATTTGGCCGGAGTTGGTAGCCACGGCGATGTCGGCTATGGTGGTGTCCTCAGTTTCGCCTGAGCGGTGGCTGGTCACGGTGTTGTAGCCATGACGGTGGGCCATCTCAATGGCATCCAAGGTCTCGGAGAGCGAGCCGATTTGGTTCACCTTAATAAGAATAGCGTTGCCAGCGCCCATGGCGATACCCTTTTCGAGGAATTTCACGTTGGTCACAAAGAGGTCGTCGCCCACAAGTTGGCAGCGGTCGCCGATGGCCTTTGTGAGCTTCACCCAGCTTTCCCAGTCGTTTTCGTCGAGGCCGTCCTCGATGGAGTCGATCGGATACTTGGTGATGAGTTCCTCAAGGAACTTAATCTGTTCGTCAGCAGAGAGTTTCTTGCCGTTCGGGTCTTTCTTCTTGCCGTCTTTCAGTTGGCTGTAGTCGTAGAAATACTGTCCGTTTTCCAAGAAAGCAAATTCAGAAGCGGCGCAGTCGAGGGCGATTTTCACGTCCTTGCCTGGTTCGTAACCAGCCTCGCGGATGGCTTGGCAGATGATGTCCAAGGCATCCTCAGTGTTATTGAGGGCAGGGGCAAAGCCACCTTCGTCGCCGACGGCGGTGGAGAGGCCACGCTTCTTCAGCAACTTGGCCAAAGCGTGGAACACCTCGGCCCCCATACGCACGGCTTCCTTCAGCGTGGGTGCGCCCACGGGACGGATCATGAACTCTTGGAAAGCGATGGGAGCATCGGAATGGGCGCCGCCGTTGATGATGTTCATCATTGGGACGGGCAGCGTGTAAGTGTTGGTGCCGCCGATGTAACGGTAAAGCGGCATGTGGAGCGCATTGGCGGCAGCTCTTGCGGCAGCTAGCGAAACGCCGAGGATGGCATTGGCGCCGAGCTTGCTTTTGGTCGGGGTGCCGTCCAAGGCAATCATTTTTGCGTCAAGGGCACGCTGTTGGAAAACACAGTCGCCGACGAGGGCGGGAGCGATAATGTTGTTCACGTTGTCAACGGCCTTTTGGGTGCCTTTGCCGCCAAAGCGGTTCTTGTCACCGTCGCGAAGCTCGAGGGCTTCGTTTTCGCCTGTTGAAGCGCCCGAAGGCACGCTGGCGCGACCCATCACGCCGTTTTCCAAAGTCACTTCCACCTCAACGGTGGGGTTGCCTCTTGAATCGAGGATTTCTCTTGCATGGATTTTTTCGATTTTCATGGTATTGCTGTTTTGATGTTTGTTCCAATATCAAAAAGCCAGAGCATGGCCCTGGCTTCCTTACTGATGTTCAAATGCGCATCGTTATTCAGCTGGAGTCTCTGCTGGCATTTCAGCGGCAGGAGTTTCTGCTGTAGGAGCACTCGGCATCGTGTTCTCAATTTGTTCGCGCATCTCGGTGTCGAAAGCGTTGCCCGATTTGACGTTCTTCGGGATGGTAATGCTCGAAATCAGACAGAGCACCACCAACATTCCAGCCAGGGTCCACGTGGCTTTTTCGAGGAAATCGGTCGTCTGACGAACGCCCATCATCTGGTTGGCACCACCGAAATTGGAGACCAAACCGCCACCTTTTGAGTTCTGAACCAGAACGATCAATCCTAATAACACACTGACAATCAGGATTAAAATTACTACTAATGTGTACATTTCTATTGATTTAAGTTTGACTTTCTTTTATCCGTTCAATTTGGGCTGCAAAATAACGACTTTTTTCTGGATATTTCAAGCTTAATTTTTCATAAATTGAAATTGCCTTCTCAAAATAGCCTTGTTTTTCGTAGATTTTGGCCAAAGTCTCGCTGACGATGTTCTCTTGGTCGATGATGCTGTTTTGCGCCACGGAGATGGGATTATAGAACTCGGCCTTGGGTCGCGAGATGCTGGGATTCTCAAGGATGAACTTGTCTATCAACTCTTTGCGTGATAGCTTCTTCGGCTCTGACGGTTCGTTTTCTTTGCGTTGCTTTTCGGCTTCGATTTCTTTCAGACGGTTGGCAATAATGGCTTTCAGTTCGTCTAGCGATTTGCGTTTCTCCTCCAATAGGGCCATTTCGGCGGAAAGCTCTTCGTGACTGCCGCTGAGGTCGATCTCAGGAATGATGAACACCTTCTCACGGATGACGCCGTTGTCAGTTTCATCCTTGGTTTCAATGGGTTGGATGGAGGAAAAGACATTGTCGGTGGGGACAAACTCATCGGGCAGGGCAGGGATTTCCGGCTCGCTTTCCAAGCGATGGCGGGCAATGAAAAAGAACAGGCGCAACTTGTCGCGGTTGGGCACGGAGACAGCAGCGCGTTTCAGTTGGGCATCGTGTTTTGGACTGTCGGCATTTTGGTAGGCGACGGATAGAAGTGCTTGACCGATAGCGAAATAGGGATAACGTTTTACTAATTGTTCCACTTCGTCCACAGCCTTGCCTTTCATGCGCTCAGGCATCTTCATGTATCCTATTAATTGCTTGCTGTCCATCATGTTACCAGTTTACCAATGCCTTGTTGAAAATATCCTCCACTAGTGCCTCGATGATGGTCGCCGTCAGACTCTCCTGTACGGCGTTGAGGTCTTGGTCACTGGGGTAGTCCTCGTAGTGCGAGAAACTTTGCTCAAATTCTTTCGTCTCGTCGAAACGATTGCTGAAACGCACTTTCACGGTGATGGTGAGGCGGTTCATGGCGGCGGTTTGCGAGGCGGTGATGGCCACGGGGGTCGTTTTGTAGTCGGTGATTTCACCTTCAAAGGCCAAGTCGCCCCCTGAGTCGACCAAATCCAATGGGGTTTGGTTCATCATCGCGTCGCGCAAGGCGGTAGTGAAATCGTTGCTCAGCATTGGGTTGACAAGCTGGGCGTGGTTGGGGAAATAGGACACCGAAACGGTTTTAGCCTCGGCGGGAATCGACGCGCCGGAAAAGGAATAGATGCCACAACCGTGGCAGACGAAAGCCAAAATCCCACACAAAACCGCTATCTTCGCCTTGATTCTCATAGGTTGATGCCGTACTCGTTGATTTTTCTGTACAAGGTACGCTCACTGATGCCCAAGGCTTTTGCCGCGTCTTTGCGCTTGCCGCGATGGGCTTCCAATGCCTTGATAATCATCTCTTTCTCGTGATGTTCAAGGGAGAGCGTTTCGGGCATACCGGTCGTTGAGCTTGTCGAAACGACACCATAATGTGCTTCTTCCGCTGGAATGAATTCGGTGAACTCTGGTTCGGTTGCTTCAGGCTCGCTTTGGTTCACACGGGTCACCACAGTGTCGCCGATTTGGGTGACAGGGTTGGCTTGCACGTGGTTCTGTTCCATCGGGCGACCGTTGGTCATATTGTTGACCTGGGCACGCAGCTCGGCGATGTCTTTCTTCATGTCGAAAAGCACACGGTAGAGAAGGTCGCGCTCACTGACACTGTCCATCGACTCATCGTGTGGCAGCAACACGGGCAATGCACTTTGCACCCTGTTAGGCAAGTATTTAGCCAAAGTTTCCGCCGTAATGTTGCGGTCGGTCTCCATGATAGAAATCTGCTCGGTAACGTTCTTCAGTTGGCGCACGTTGCCGTCCCAACGGTAACTTTCTAACATTTTCACCGCTTCAGGCGTCAATGTGATGGCGGGAATGTGATTGCGCTCGGCGAAGTCGGCGGCAAACTTGCGGAACAACAGCGGAATGTCAGCTTTTCGTTCGCGCAAGGCAGGAATGTGAATCGGGATGGTGTTCAGCCTATAATAAAGGTCCTCGCGAAATCGCCCTCTTTCAATGGCCAAAGGCAAGTCGACGTTAGTGGCGGCCACGATTCTGACGTCAGTTTTCATCAACTTGGAGCCGCCCACGCGGATGAACTCGCCGTTTTCCAACACGCGCAACAAGCGGGCTTGGGTGGAAAGGGGCAACTCGCCAACCTCGTCCAAGAACAAGGTGCCTTTGTCGGCAATTTCGAAGTAACCCTTACGCTCGTTGACGGCGCCCGTGAAGGAGCCTTTCTCGTGACCAAACAGTTCAGAGTCAATGGTTCCTTCTGGGATGGCACCACAGTTCACAGCGAAATATTGGCCGTGCTTACGGGTGCTGTTTTGGTGGATAATCTTCGGAAACACGTCCTTGCCCGTACCGCTTTCGCCCGTGATGAGCACGGTGAGGTCGGTGGCGGCCACTTGCGCCGCAATGCCGATAGCACGATCCAACTCAGGGTCGGTGCCGATGATGCCGAAGGTCCTTTTTATCGCTTGTACATCCATACTCCTAACTCCTCACTCCTAAACTAGACACTATCTCAATACAGCATTAAGTTGTTGCTCCATAGCACTTTGGATCTTGCCCATCGTCTTCTCAATCACCTTGTCGGTGAGGGTGGTGGTGGGCGACATCAGCACGAAGCTCATGGCGTATTGTTTCTTGCCAGCCGGAATCTTCTCACCTTCGTAGACGTCGAAGAGGCTCATCGATTGCAGGATCTTGTTCTCCGCGCTCATGGCGACTTTTCTTACTTCGTCGAAGGTGACGTTCTTGTCGAAAATCATGGCAAGGTCGCGGCGCACGGCGGGGAACTTCGACAGCGGCTCGAAGTGCACTTCCTTGGCCTTGGCCAGGCATTGCATCATCACCGTCCAGTTGAAGGTGGCGTAGTAGACGTCTTTCTTCAGGTCGAAGTGCTTCAAGGTCTTTTTGCTGAGTTTGCCAAGGGTGACAATCTCCTTGCCGTCAGCACAATACGTGGTGGCATAGTCGAAATGTGGTAGGTCGGCTTCCTTGGCTTCGAGGGCATTGCAGTCAAACTTGAAGTGATTGAGGATACCCATGACATATTCTTTAAGGTCGAAGTAATCGACAGGTTTGGCTTGGTTGCTCCACAATTCGGCTTGTTTGTTGCCAGTAAGGAAGAGGTCGAGACAGGTATGTTCACTATAGGGCTTGAGCGGCTTGGTCTCGTCACCGACACCTTTGGCATCGAAGAAGTAGACGTTACCGAACTCGAAGAACTTCATATCACTGACCTTGCGGTTCTGATTGAAGGCGATGCTCTCCAATCCGCCCCACATTAAGGTCTGGCGCATCACGTTGAGGTCGCTGCTGAGCGGGTTGAGAATCTTCACGTTCTTCTCTGCGTCGAAGGCAGGGAAGGCCTCGCTGTAGGCGGCCTTGGTGAGCGAGTTGTTCATGATTTCGTAGAAGCCATTGGCGACAAGCATGTCGCTGATTTTCTGCTGCATCTTGTCGGCGTCGGGTTTGGCGGCGCGGCTGATGGAGGCGTGAATGCGGCTCGGGATTTCAATGTTGTCATAGCCGTAGATGCGGAGGATTTCCTCGACCACGTCGGCGGGACGGGTCACATCAACCTTGCTGGTGTGCACGTCGACTACAACGTGTCTATCGTCTTGCTCAACAATTTGGCATTCAAGGCTCTTCAGTATGTTGACGGCTTGGACAGGGTCGATGACCTTACCAGCCACTTTGTTCAGGTAATCAAATTTCAGGTCCACACGGGCGGGGGCGAAGTCACCGTTTTTCACATCTTTGATTTCGGAAGAAATCGTTCCGCCAGCCAACTCCTTTATTAATAAAGCGGCGCGTTTCAAGGCGTAGAGGGTGATGTTAGGGTCGGCGCCACGCTCGTAGCGGAACGAGGCGTCGGTCTGCAGGCCGTGGAACTTGGAAGTCTTGCGGATGCTGGTGGGGTTGAAATATGCACTTTCAAGGAAGACGTTGGTGGTCTCCATGGTCACGCCCGACTTCTGTCCGCCGAACACACCGCCGATGCACATAGGCTCTTCGGCGTTGCAAATCATCAGGTTACGGCTGTTGAGTTTGCGCTCCACGCCGTCGAGGGTGACGAAAGGCGTGCCCTCGGGCATGCATTTCACCACGACCTTCTTGCCCGTGATTTTGTCGGCGTCGAAGGCATGCATGGGCTGGCCGACTTCCATCAACACGAAGTTGGTGATGTCAACGATGTTGTTGATGCTGCGGATGCCGACGGCGGCGAGGCGGTTCTTCAGCCAGGCCGGCGACTCGCCGACTTTCACGCCACTGACGGTCACGCCAGAGTAGCGTGGGCAGGCCTGCGTGTCTTCAACGACCACGTCGATGTTGTTGTCGTGGTTTTCCACCTTGAAGTCGTCCACCGAGGGGCGGATGAGGTGATATTTCGTGGTGTTCTCGCGTTGGTTGAGGGCGGCCACAAGGTCGCGGGCCGAGCCGATGTGTGAGGTGGCATCGCTGCGGTTGGCGGTGAGGCCGATTTCAATCGTATAGTCTTCTTCCACAGGGAAATAGAATGAGGCAGGCTTGCCTACTTCGTAGTCGTCGGGCAGCACCATAATGCCTTCGTGCGAGGTGCCGAGTTGCAGCTCGTCCTCGGCGCAAATCATGCCTTCCGAGACTTCGCCACGAATCTTACCCTTCTTGATAATGATGTGTTCGTCGCCAATCCAAAGCTCTGTGTTGATGGTGGCCACGAGCACCTTCTGACCAGTAGCCACGTTGGGCGCGCCGCATACGATGTGCAGAGGCTCCTCGCCGCCGACGTCGACGGTGGTGATGTGCAGGTGATCCGAGTTGGGGTGGTCGATGCAGGTGAGCACCTTGCCCACGACGACGCCTTTCAGTGCGCCTTTCACCGACTCGAAGCGCTCCAGATCTTCCACTTCGAGGCCCGTGGAGGTGAGCACCTCGCTGACTTTCTCAGCCGAATAATCGCAGTTGACGTATTGTTTCAACCAGTTATAGGAAATCTTCATTTTATTTGTATTTGTTTAATTGTCAATTCATTGTCGCGAACTACAGATGCAGTTCCGCCAAAAACTTGCTTTTTTGGAACGGCAAAAATACAAAAATCTGACAAAATGTCACGAAAAAATCTTCAACAAGTTAGTTATCTGTGTTTTTAGAAAAATTCAAAATTTTCAACAAAAAATTATTGCAATTCGATAATTATTTGTATTTTTGCAGCGTCATGACACACAAAAACGGGCATAATTGCCCGAAAAAAAGAAATAATTAGTTATCAACAAATTAAATCGAATTGAAAAATGAGAAAGTTCAAAATCGTAGTGAAAATTTTGGCTCTTGCTGTGGTGATTTTCAACATTATTGCTTGCAACAAGGAAAAAGTCGAAACTAAAACTTATGGTGAAATGGAAACTGTTTCAAAAGAGGACGACATGAATACCTATCTGAAACAGTTCAAAGAGAAGATGCAATCAGCCACGAAAAGCAACGAGGCTCTTTCAATGGAGGAAGCCCGTTGGCATCTTGAAGCCGTGCTGAATTATACCTATGGTGATGCAGGGCGTCAAGTTTCAGATATCCAATGCGACACGTTTTATTACACGCTTCACACCGATGGTGAGGAAGTGACCCTTGCACAACTCAACGAAGCTTTCAATGCCTTGTCATTCGAGGTGGAAAAGGCATACAGTAAGTGCGACTTGCCCGACAAGAGTATTCTCGCCATCCAAACCTCGTTTGAGAGCGAGAGCAAGGACGGGGATATTGTTATAAGGAGTGTGCTAAGCACAAGGGGTTTTGATCTTTTAACATGGCCTCCGAGATTTGATTCCACGGATTATTGGTATCCAAATTATTATGCCGGAAAATGTGGTGAATATGCTGGTCAGTATGCTGGTGAGCGAGGTGCTGAAACAGAACTAACACGCATGTTGAACTCAAGGATTCCGATATATGGTTGTACCAATGGTCATGCTTATTTAACGGATTTCACAGAAGTGAAAATTGCTTACTATATGGACATGTATCTTATTGACAATCTAAGCCCATGTGGATACAAGATTTTCATGGAGACCATACACTATGATCATCAACCACATGTCTGCATTTCGCCTGATGATATGAATTATTATCTAGCCAAAGGAATTGAATTAATGGATCATTATTCTCCTGAAGGGAAAGTGATTGTATCTTGCTATTATGAATGGAACTTTTGGACAAGCCTCATTCCTTATGATACTTTCCACGATGCCTATTTCACATACGCTAAAGTGAATTGTATTTGCGATGGGGATGAGTATTAAACACACCGTATGAAAAAGTTGTTTCTTGCATTGGGATTTCTCGTTTTTGTTGATGCAATTTCTGCTCAAGAAAAAGGTTTTTTTTCCATTTACAAAGACCCTGAAGGAATATTATGGAGCCCTTATGATGTAATAGAAACCGATTTTGGCGATTATTGGATTTCAGCTGTCAATTACAATGGGACGCAAAGCAAATTGTTCAGCATCTCACCAAACGGGGTGATTTCCGATGGAATTGTGGTTGAAGAAGAAGGAATGTATGTTCTTGTCACAGAAATAATTTCCCATTTTGATGCAAGTGGCGACCTCCTTGCACTAGCCGTCTGCAGGCAGGTTGCCAATGGGTCGTCCGCACTGATGATTTTGCGTCTTGATTCAGGCATGAACATTGTTCAACGCCACCTCGTGTCGTTCCCATTTGGAGAACGGCCCATCAAGGACATAAAGTTCATGAAAAAGATAGGCGGACTAATTGCCTCTGTTACATTTGGGCAGCAGCCTCCGTTCGATATTTTTTTGGCTGAGATTTCCTTCGATGGTGAAATTATCAAGTACATTAGGTGCGACATGGACTCATTGATAACTGTCTGTAATCTATTTCCTGTGCACGGCGGAACTAACCAAATCGGAATGTTTGCCTGCACCAGCGAAAACTCCAACGCGATGATGGGCGTGCTGGTTTTTAACGAAAACTTGGAACTAATTTTCAGAATATATTTTCCCCAATGGGATTGTGGAGAGAATTTCATGTACCTTAACGACCATGGCAATAGTAGTGTTTTGCCTCTGCCTGATAGTGTTTATGTCTTGTCCTCGCGAATGATGGAATTCTCCACAATGCAGCACGACCAATCTACCATGTTTGCAATAATTGATGACGAATTTAATTTGCAGGATTACACTGTTATTGGACATCTGAATGACACGGTTGAATATCCGGCATTTTACAGGTCAGTGGATTATTTCGATCGTTTGGGCAATCTCTCCATTTATCAATGCACAATGCAAAACATCACCCAAGGTTGGCCGTTGCAGTTCGTCCCCTTGCATCTTGTAGTCACTAAAACAGATGCTGATTTGAACATCGAATGGCAGAAATGCTTCCTCACAGACGGCAATGCCTATACGCCTTTCACTATGACGACGACCTCTGACGGCGGATGCCTTATTGTAGGAGAGGTCTATGATTACAATCACAATTATCGATGGGATCTTTTTGCTCTCAAAATCGATGCTGACGGTACAGTGGGAGTCAAGGAGATTCAAGAGGGGAGCATGGCTTCCGTTTATCCTAATCCAGCCAAAGAGACCATAAGAATGGTTGGAGTGAAGGCCAAGGAGACAAAGGTCTACAACGTTTTGGGGCAGCATGTCATGTCTTTTGGCGGCAACGAAGCGGACGTGAAGGCTTTAGCTGCTGGTATTTATCTGCTGCGGGTTATTGAGGCAAATGGGAATGTACAGATGTTACGCGCCGTTGTTACAAAATGAAAACTATCTACAAATTAAACATTAAAGAATTAAATCAAAAAGGGAAGGAAAACGAACAATGAAAAAAACTAGAATCACATTGGGAGTTTTGGCTCTAGCAATGGTGGCAGTGACCGTAATCTCCTGCAACAAGGAAAATGCCGAAACAAGGAGTTTTGGTGAGACAGAAACCGTTTCGAGGGAAGATGATATGAGCACCTATCTGAAACAGTTCAAAGAGAAGATGCAATCAACCACGAAAAGCAACGAGGCTCTTTCAATGGAGGAAGCCCGTTGGCATCTTGAAGCCGTGCTGAATTATACCTATGGTGATGCAGGGCGTCAAGTTTCAGATATCCAATGCGACACGTTTTATTACACGCTTCACACCGATGGTGAGGAAGTGACCCTTGCACAACTCAACGAAGCTTTCAATGCCTTGTCATTCGAGGTGGAAAAGGCATACAGCAACTGCGACTTGCCCGACAAGAGTATTCTCGCCATCCAAACCTCGTTTGAGAGCGAGCGCAAGGACGGGGATATTGTTATAAGGAGTGTGCTAAGCACAAGGGGGCTTGATCTTTTAACATGGCCTCCGAGATTTGATTCCACGGATTATTGGAATGAGTATTATGATTGGGGGGTTGAAAATGGTGGTGGCAAATGTGGTGCGTTTTCAGGAGAATGTTCAGACAGTGGCGCTCCGAAAGAATTGACAAACAAGGCCAATCTTCTGATTCCATTCGAGTATTGCGAAGACGGATATAGGACATACTTTACGGATCATTGCTGGTATGAAATAGACATTTTCTTTTCTAATTCTTGTTTTTATTATTATCTTATGGACGAAAATAGTCCTTCGGGATTCAAACTATATTATTGCCATACTTCCGACGGATGCATCCCTCCTGAAGAGATGAACTATTATCTTGATAAGAGCCAAGAAATCATAGAGTATTTGCAACCTAATGGAAAAATACCAATTTGTTGCAAGTATTTTTGGGATGAAATAACTGGGTATAGGGGAGAAAATCGATCCAATAGTTTCCGTAATAGTTTCCATACTTTGAAAGTACAATATGCAGAAATACATTGTGAACTTATCGTGTGTGATCAATAAGAGCCTGATAAAATGGCTTATGTTCGTTCTCTTTCTCTTGGGAAAGCAATCCATGTTCCCCCAAGAGAAAGGCTTTCTTTCCATTATTAGAGATGAGGGAGGAATGTCGATGGAGCCGATTGACGTGGTTGAAACGGCAAGCGGAGGCTACTTGATCATTGCCAATGACTATCATAATACAAAATCCAAAATTATTCAATTGGATGTCGATGGCTTTGTGGAAACAGAAACCGATATTGTTTTGGCCGATACTCTTTTGCGACTGGCAAATGTGTTCTCTGTTGAGAGCGATAATCTTCAGGATTCTTGTTTTGTCGTTATTGGCACATGCCGCCCTGTTACTGGGGGAATCCCTGCAATCATTACTTTCGTTGTCGGTGATGATATAGGCATCAGGCGACGGAAAGTGGAACCTTTGTTGTTTGCTGAACAAGATCCTATCGCGGTTTCTGTTATGCCCTATCAAGGAGGATTTGTGTCGGGTTTGTCGTTTCTTGCCTTTGGTATAGAATCTTTCTTGGTACGAATTTCATCAGTGGGAACAATTACCAAATGGCAGAAATGTGACGTGGATTCTTTGGGATTATTGTCGAACCTGTTTGCAGTGCACGGTGCTCCCGACAGGATTGGCATGTTTGCCCAAACAAGCATATCATCTGATGCGATGGCGGGGGTCCTTGTGTTTGATAGCTCATTTAATCTTGAAAGACGAGCCTATTTTGGACCTTTAGAGTCGCTTTGTGAAAATGGTAACTTGATCTATTCATACCTTTTTCCTAGACAAAGTATGATGATACCCTTACCATACAACAATTATGTGATTTCCTCCAAACTTAGAGAAAATGAGATAAAGCCCAATGGAGTTTGTGAACAGCAAGACGAATCTGTGTTATTCGTTAAAACCGATGCCGATTTTAACTTGCAGAACGATGGCGTAATTGTAGAGCATTTCAATGACACGGTTGAAATTCCTGCACCGTTCAGATCGATTGTCTCGACAAAAGATGGGTATGTTTTTCAATGCAGCATAGGAAACGTGAATTATCCTTCCGCACAATTCAGGAGGGATTTGCATCTTATTCTTACTAAAACCGACGAAGATCTGAATGTGGTATGGAAGAAAAGGTTTTTGAGAGATGGCAACGCTTATTTTGCCTTTTCTATTGCTTCTTCTTCAGATGGAGGATGCATTGTGGTCGGAACCATGTTCGATTTCAATGCAGAACAGCGGCTGGATGCCTTTGCTCTCAAAATCGATGCTGACGGTACAGTGGGAGTCAAGGAGATTCAAGAGGGGAGCATGGCTTCCGTTTATCCTAATCCAGCCAAAGAGACCATAAGAATGGTTGGAGTGAAGGCCAAGGAGACAAAGGTCTACAACGTTTTGGGGCAGCATGTCATGTCTTTTGGCGGCAACGAAGCGGACGTGAAGGCTTTAGCTGCTGGTATTTATCTGCTGCGGGTTATTGAGGCAAATGGGAATGTACAGATGTTACGCGCCGTTGTTACAAAATGAAAACTATCTACAAATTAAACATTAAAGAATTAAATCAAAAAGGGAAGGAAAACAAACAATGAAAAAAACTAGAATCACATTGGGAGCCTTGGCTCTAGCAATGGTGGCAGCGACCGCAATCGCTTGCAACAAGGAAAAGCAACAGGAAACGCCAACTCAACAACAAACAACGAATCCCAACGACCTCACTTTAGAAGAGATGAAGGAAGCCCTAAGCTGGGAAGACGGCAAGGCCTTCTTCGAAAACCAACCTATTAAAGACCATACAGCCGTATGCGAAACGGTCTTGAATGATTGTGGGTTTGCCGAAAGAGAAGCAGAATTGCCTTATGTTATTTCTTGGGTTTTTAAACAGCCCAATGGAATTTGTAATCACAATATGCCAGGGTCTTGTCTTGTCATTCGTAAGAAAGAGAATTCTTCCATGCAGGCCAACGCGATGGGGTATTTTGAAAACGGCAAATTGGTCATAGTTCCCACCACAGAGGAGAATGGCTTTACTGCAGACGGTTATTTAGTGATTGGTGCTCCTATTGAGATACAATATGACTCTATAACCCTGCAAGAAGGTATCTATACGGCTTATTATGATGAAAATGCAGGAAAATATGTAGCAGTGGCAGTAGATTATTATTGAGCAGAGGCCTTTATATGAAAGAAAGAAACTACAAGGATGCCGTGAATTTTTTTTTCGGCATCCTTTGTGTGTTTGAAATCATATAATCTGTATCTTTGCAATGAAAAAAGTACATAAGTACATGACAATTATGAAAGACAAAACTTCAAAAAGTATTCGCATTTGCTGCTACGTTGCTTTGTTCTTCTGCTTCATTTGGGCGGTTTCCTCATCAATCAATCTGATTGCCAACTTATTTGGCGATGATGCTTCTTCTATTGATTGGACGAAAAACACGGTTTTGAAGGTGGTTATCCTCATTTGTTATTTATCGGGTATAGTTGCGATGATTTGGCTGTGTATTAAGGCCGTTCTTAATACTTTTAAAGGGCTTCGCGAAAATACAGTGTTTCCGAAAAGCAACGTCAAATTGATGTTTTGGATTGCTTTGGCTGACTTTGCTTATCTTTTGGGTTTTTGGAATCTTCAAATCCTTTGGGATGATAATCTGACTTTGACATTATCTGATACCATTTTCATCACACCCTTTTTCTTGCTTTTCTTCGCCTTCATGTACAAGGTGGCCGCCGATGCGGTGGAGGAAAACAACTTAACCATCTGAGCCATGATAGTGATGAATTTAGACGTAATGTTGGCCAAGCGTAAGATGCGCTCCAACGAATTGGCTGAACGCATCGGCCTCACTCAAGCCAACTTCTCCATCCTCAAGACGGGCAAGGCCAAGGCCATCCGCCTCAGCACCTTAGACGCCATCTGCCGCGAATTGCAATGCACTCCGGGGGATATTTTGGAGTATCGGGAGGACAAAACTGCTGAGCCATGAAACGGGTTGGACTAAAACTGCTGTTTGTACTTCTGCTGATGGCTGAAGGCATGTTGATGCAAGCCCAAGACCACCAATCCATTGTCGTAGAATCGATTGTATTGGATAGCGTGAGCCATACCCCCTTGTGCTATGTCAATATCGGAATTGCCAATAAAAACATAGGAACCATTTCGGGTGTAGACGGCAAGTTCAGTCTTTCCTTGCCTGATTCATTGGCCAATGAGACAGTCACGTTTTCGATGATTGGTTATTCAACCAAACTGTTAAGCGTCAGCGAATTGCAGAATGAGAACAGGAACATTCTTCTTTCGCCTTCTGTGATTGAGTTGCGCCCTGCGGAAGTCACTGCTAAAAAGCTTAAAGCCAAGAAAATAGGCAAGTCGTCAGGCGTGGGCGTTACGTTTGCTGTCGGGGTGTTGGAAGCTGGAGGTGAAATTGGGGTCGTGATGAAGATGTCAGGCAAGAAAGAATCGTTTCTGAAAGACTTCAATTTCAAAATCACCGGCAACAAACCCGATTCTGCTGTTTTCCGATTGAATTTGTATTATGTTGAAAAAGATGGTTTTACAAACATTCTCAACGACAATATCTATTTCACCTTGCATAAGGGGACCATTGGAAACATCAGTATCGATTTGACGCCCTATCAGATTGTCGTCGACAGGGATATTTTGGCCAGCATTGAATTTCTTGAAATCTATGCTCCAGAAGTCGAATTTGATGAAGATGATCCCAACAAGTATTCTTACGGTGACATCGATATTGCTGGAAGTTTTGTCGGTCCGAAATCTTACATGAGACCCACCAGCCAAGGGGAGTGGGAAAAAGTTCCCATGTCGGTCTCGCCTTGCTTTTGGATGATGATTTTGTATTGACGGAGTGATTTTTCTGGCTTTTTTCGACAAAATAGCACTTTCCCGACCGATTTTGCCGTTGGTTCGGAAAAATAAACTATCTTTGCACCCAAATCGCAAGATTGGCTCCGCCAAAATTGGAGATTTCAACGTGGTTAAATACATTGTGAAGAATGTCAGAGATTGATTTTTTGAATACAGAGCCAGAGAAGGACAGCCGTTCTCAGGAGAAGCCCGAACATCGCAAGGAAGAAGAACCTTTCAACAAAAAGGAAGTGATTCATTCCAATGAGTTTGCCGACATCAAGCCGTTTTGCGCCTCGCGCTACGGCAACAGCAGGCTTTTCACCGCCAAGTATAACGGCAAGAAAGTGGTCATCAAGACCTTGAAGGCTGACCGCGCCAATGATGCCAAATACCGCGCCTCGCTGCGTCAGGAATATGATGTAACCTCCATGCTCGACAACAAATTTATTCGCAAGGCCATCGACTTTGTGCAAATTGGCGGTCTTGGCGACTGCATCGTTTTTGAGTTTATCGAGGGCAAGTCGCTGGCCGAGCACGTGCGCGTGGGCACGCTCAGCGAGAAACAAGTGAAGAGCATCCTTACCGATGTCTGCGACGGCTTGTTGTACTTGCATCGCAATCAGGTGATTCATTGTAATTTGAAGCCTGAAAACATCATTGTCACAGGTGATTGCCGTGCCAAGATTATTGACATCGGCATTCCCGAAACCGACCCTGATGCCGACCGCGAACTGCTCATTAAGGAGATGGAGTTTGTGGCACCGGAAATCATTAAGGGTGAGGACATCGACAACCGCGCTGACGTTTATTCCTTAGGGAAAATCATGGAGTTCCTTGGTGAACGCAATATTACAAAACAATTTGTTGCTGTGGCCACTCACTCCACCCAGTTTTCTAAGGAACAGCGCTACGACTCCATTTCGGAAGTGCGTTCGGCCATCACCAAAGGGCATCCAGTGGTGAAAACCATCATTATCGTGCTGATCCTTGCCTTATTGGGCTTTTTGGCCTATATCTACGTGCCCAAAATCAAGGCTAACGTAGAGCGGGAGAGGGCTGAACGGATGGCTGTTGATTTCGCACGCGAGGTGGACGTTATGCGTAATGAGTTGCCTTCGCTTTGTGAAAAATACCAACTGAAGTCGCTCAACGAGCCGGTAGCTGTTAATTGGAAAGAAGACAGCCTTCGCTACGTCCAAAGCTTGATGCCATTTTTCGGAGCGGAAGATTACCAGAACAAAGCCCTGCAAGCCCTTAAGGAGCAGAGAAACGCCATAGAATCAAGCCGTAAGAAAGACTTCAATCGGATTTTGCTTGGCGAGTTCAAGAACGCTAACGACAGCTTGGCACTCGTGTTGAAAACGCCTTTGGTTGACCCGACCGACGAACAACTGCTCATTGAGGCACAAAAGTGGTACAACCAAATGAAATAATTCTGCCGAAATGGAGTTATTGTTGATATGAAAACGACAACGAAAGTGCAAAGGAAA
This sequence comes from uncultured Bacteroidales bacterium, assembly GCA_947305795.1. Taxonomy (GTDB): domain Bacteria; phylum Bacteroidota; class Bacteroidia; order Bacteroidales; family F082; genus Limimorpha. The sequence continues at coordinate 79,116 of CAMZEK010000003.1, forward strand.
TCCTATATCATCACATTGGGCTGCGTGTTGGGTTTGCTGCTTTTGAGTGGCTGTAACACCAAGAAGAACACCATTACGCGGCGCATGTTCCATAATCTGACCAGCCATTACAACGTTTACTGGAACGGTGAGAAGAGCCTGAAGGATGGCGACAAGCAGTTGAGAACCAGTGTAAAAGACGACTATTCTCGTGTGCTTAGGGTGCATAACTACGGCACCCAGCAGGATGGTATGAGCATGAACTCATCCATGGACCGCGCTCTTGAGAAGACTTCCATCTGTGTGCAAAAGCATTCCATGAAGTTTGGCAGTCGTGAGCGCGTGAAGTGGATTGACGACGCTTACCTCGTTATGGGCAAAGCGCATTTCTACAAGCACGACTATATTCCCGCGAAGCGTACGTTTGACTTTGTGGCATCCGAGTTCAACTACAACAGCATCGCTCACGTGGCCAACCTTTGGCTCATCAAGACCTACATTCAGACTGAGGAATATCCCAAGGCGGTGGCCATGATGGAGCAACTCCAAGCCAAGACTGCTGGCTTGAACAAACTGCCCAAAGAACTGATGCGCGAGATGGACTACACCTATGCGGATTACTACATTGCTACCAAAGACTATAACAATGCGGCGAAATACCTGAAAAACGGCATTTTGGTCAACAAGGATCGCGACACTCGTACCCGGGCGATGTTCATCTTGGGACAGATTTACATGCACCAAGGCGATGCTGAACGTGCCACGGCGCAGTTTAAGAAAGTCATCAAGCGTAACCCCATCTATGAAATGGCCTTCGAGTCTCGGATGAATATGGCCAAGATGGGCTCAGCCAACAACGCCAAAGAGCTTTATAAAATGCTGAACAAAATGCTCCGCGACCCAAATAATGACGATTACAACGACCGCATTTATTACGCTATGGCGGAGTTGGCTTTGCGTGAAGGCGAAGAAAACAAGGCCATCAATTACCTGAGGAAGTCGGTGGCTGCCTATAAAGACAACCCGATACAAAGGGCGCAGTCGTCGCTTAAAGTGGCTTCCATGCTCTTCGAGCGTAGTGAGTATGAGCTTTCGCAAGCCTATTATGACACGGCCGTCACCAGCATGAATCGTGAAGCCGAAGGCTACGACAGCATTTTCAACATCTCGCAGACGCTCAACGAGTTGGTGATGTATGCCGCTATTGTCCGCGATCAGGACAGCCTCCTGCGCGTGGCTGCCATGGATTCCATTTCGCGCAATGCCTTGATTGACAAGATTATCGCTCAGGTTATCCAGCAGGAGAGAGAGGAAGAAGAATTGCGTCAGTATGAGGAGCAGCTGGCTTTGATGGGGGCTTCGACGGGCAATACCAATGCTGCCGTCAACGACCCGACCAATACGTCGTCATCATCATGGTATTTCTACAACCCCACAGCCCTGAACCGAGGTTTTACTGAGTTTACGCGCAAATGGGGCATGAGAAAGTTGGAGGACAACTGGCGCATCAGCGACAAGAAAAGTATTGCCTCGGCATTTTCGGGTGAGGAACCCGATGACGACGAGCTCACCGCCGCCAAGGATGCCAAGGCCAAGCAAGACTCCATTAACGCTACATATACCAACCACGATCGAGGCTATTATCTGAAAGACTTGCCATTGACAGCAGAACAGAAGGCAGAGGCGGACTCGCTCATTGCTGATGCACTCTACAATTTAGGTTTCCTCTATATGGATCGCCTCGACGACCTGCCGCGTTCCATTGAAAACTATGAGAGCCTTGACACACGTTATCCGGGCAACAAAAAAGAGCTGCCCACATGGTACGCCCTTTATAAGATGTACGGGGAGCAGAATAATACCGACAAGTCATTGTATTACAAGGGAAAAATCTTTGACAAATATCCCACTTCCAGCTATGCGGAGTTCATCAACGACCCAGACTATTTCAAGAAATTGGATGCCCAAGAGAAGGAGTCGTCTGACTTCTACGCCAAGACTTACGAGGCCTTTGAACAGGGTCAATATTACCGCGTGAAGATGAATGCCGAACGAGCCATGCAGCTCTATGAGGCCGACACCGCTCTGATGCCGCGTTTCGCCTTCTTGCATGCTGTGGCGCAAGGCCGCCTCATCTCCATTGACACGATGGCGTTTGCCTTGTATGACCTTGTGCGCGAGTATCCCAATAGCAGTGTCTCTACGTATGCTCGTCAGGTGCTCGACAATATCAACGAAGAATACCATCTCGGTTTGGTCTTGACCGACATTGGCAAAGACAGCCCCGAGCAGCCCGAAGTGAAGAAAGAGTCACCTTATGTCTACGCTCCCAACACCGAGCATTTTGTGATGATTGTATGTGACTCGAAAAAGGTGCGCGTTGATCCGCTGAAGGTGCGCATTTCCGACTTCAACAAGAAGGAACACCGCACAAGAAGCTTTGTCGTCAAGAGCGTCATTTGGGATGACGAACGCACTTTGGTGACCATTGGCAACTTTGAAGGCACCAAGAGTGCAGAGGACTACATCACGTCCATGTTCCTGACCGATTATGTCTTTGGCGGCATCAGCAATGATGATTATAAGATCTGTCCCATTTCAGGCAAGAACTATCCGGTGCTCTACCAGTCGAAAGACTTGGACGAATACCTGCAATTCATAGAATCCAACAACAAATAAACAATGAAAATCATGGAATCACCCGTACGCAACCTCATTGGCGAAGGTACCCTCATCAAAGGCGACATTGAGTCGGGCGGCGACATCCGCATCGACGGACGGCTCATCGGCTCAGTGAAGTCGAGTGGTAAGGTCATCGTCGGCCAGACGGGCATCGTCGAAGGCGACCTCTCTTGCAAGCAAGCTGAGATTTCGGGCGCCGTCAAAGGCACCATCAAGGCTGAGGAACTGACCGCCCTGAAGTCCACATCCAAAGTGGAAGTTGACCTCGTCACCAAGCAGCTCCTCATCGAAGTGGGGGCGATGTTCACCGGCAAGTGTGTCATGGGTCAAACCGCAACAGTGGAAATGCCCAAGCAAAAATTAGGTTGACGATGAACAACGAAAGACTGTCGAGGCTAGTAGGCTACGAAGCCATAGAAAAATATGATGAGGAAAAGCTGGCCAAACTGCAGGAGCATTATGCGGCCATTCTCGAACTTTTAGGCGAAGACCCACAGCGAGAAGGCCTTATGAAGACGCCTTATCGTGTGGCCAAGTCGATGCAGTTCTTGACGCATGGCTATGCGGAGGACCCGATGGAAATCCTGTTGTCGGCCAAGTTCAAGGAAGATTATCGCCAGATGGTGATTGTCAAAGACATAGAGGTGTTCTCTCTCTGTGAGCATCATTTGATTCCTTTCATCGGCAAGGCACATGTAGGCTACATCCCCAACGGATACATCACTGGATTGAGTAAGATAGCCCGTGTGGTGGAAGCCTATTCGCGCCGACTTCAGGTACAGGAACGCTTGACGACCCAAATCAAGAATGCCATCAACGAGGCATTGCACCCCTTGGGTGTGGCGGTCGTTATTGAGGCCAAACATCTTTGCATGTCGATGCGGGGTGTGCAGAAACAAAGTGCAGTGACCACCACTAGCGACTTCATTGGTGCCTTTGAGCGCGAATCGACCCGTGAGGAGTTCTTCCAACTCATCGGCGGCAACTTGCATTGAACCATGAAATCTTGAAATTTTGAATATTTAAATATTGAATGATGATTAAAGCATACGTTTTCCCTGGACAAGGGGCACAATTTGTAGGAATGGGCAAAGACTTGTACGATAAGTCGTCGAAAGCCAAGGATATGTTCAAGAAAGCCAATAACATCCTGAAATTCAAAATCACGGACGTGATGTTTGAAGGCTCCGATGAAGACTTGCGTCAGACCAAGGTGACGCAGCCTGCCATTTTCCTACATTCGGTCATTTTGGCCTCATTACTTGAGGACTTTGACCCGAGCATGGTGGCTGGCCATTCCTTGGGCGAGTTTTCAGCTTTGGTGGCCAACAAGGTCTTGACCTTTGAGGACGGTTTGCGTTTGGTGAGCAAACGCGCCAAGGCCATGCAGAAGGCTTGCGAGGCTCAGCCAGGCACGATGGCTGCCGTGGTTGGTGCTGAGGATAGTCTCATTGAGAGTGTTTGCGCATCCATCAAGGACACGGTGGTTGTGCCTGCCAACTACAACTGCCCAGGCCAGTTGGTCATCTCAGGCTCAGTTGATGGCGTGGCAGCAGCCTCCGAAAAGCTGAAAGAAGCTGGTGTGAAGCGTGTGGTGCCATTAAGCGTGGGTGGAGCGTTCCATAGTCCGCTGATGGAACCCGCCCGCGTGGAATTGGCCAAGGCTATCAACGACACAAAATTTGCTCAAGGTATCTGTCCTATCTACCAAAACGTTACAGGCCAGTCTGTCAACGACCCTGAAATCATCAAGAAGAACCTCATTGCCCAACTGACTTCGCCAGTGCTATGGACCCAAACCATGAGCAACATCCTTGCCAACGGCGTACGAACTATTGTGGAAGTTGGTCCGGGAACGGTACTTCAAGGTCTTTTCAAAAAGATGGACAGAAGCCTTGATCTTTCCAGCGTAGCGGTCTGAAAGCCTTGAGTTTGACTTATGAACGACCAAAGGACGAGGCCTTTTTTCATTGCCTTGCTGTTGATGGCGGGCATCCTGATAGGCTTATTAATTAATAAAGGTGAACGTCGTCGCCTGACTGCCATTCCTGTTTCGGAATTCAGCAAATTCGACGAGGTAATGTGGCGCGTAGGGGAGGACTATGTCGATGAAATCAACGGCAACAAACTGCAAGACAAGGCGATAGTGGCCATGATGGAGGAGCTCGACCCACACAGCCAATACATTTCATTGGAAGAGTTCGATGCCATGAATGATCCTCTGCTAGGTAGCTTTGAGGGTATTGGCGTGCAGTTCCGCATTGAGAAAGACACCATCGCCATTGTGAGCGTCATCAAGGGTGGGCCGTCCGAGAAGGTGGGCATCCTTGCTGGCGACCGCATCATCTTTATCGATGACACCCTTGCTGCTGGCGTGAAGCTGAAAAACGAAGATGTGATGCGCAAGTTGAAAGGCCCCAAAGGCACGAAGGTCAAAGTGCAGGTGCTGCGCCGTGGTGTCGAAGGCTTGTTGCCATTCACCATCACGCGCGACGTGATTCCCACCTATAGCATCGATATCGCCTATATGCTTGACGAGCAGACGGGTTACTTGAAACTCAGCAAGTTCTCGGCCACCACCTACGACGAATTCAAAAAGGCCTTACGCAAGCTCAAGACGGAGGGCATGAAGCAGCTTGTTTTCGACTTGCGTGGCAATACGGGAGGCTATCTGAAAGCTGCCGTTGAAGTGGCGGATGAGTTTCTGCCCAAGGGCAGCCTTATCGTCTATACCGAAGGACGCAACCGTGCACGCCAGTACCTGAACGCCCGCAAACGAGGCATGTTGGAAGACATCCCTGTCGTTGTGCTCATCGACAGCGAATCGGCCAGCGCAAGCGAAATCGTGGCTGGAGCATTGCAGGACAACGACAGAGGTACTATCATCGGACGGCGTTCATTCGGCAAAGGCTTGGTGCAGGAGCAAATCACACTCAGCGACAACTCCGCCATCCGCCTCACCGTGGCTCGTTATTATACGCCCACTGGACGTTGCATCCAGAAGCCTTTCGATGGCGACCGTGACCATTATCTTTTGGAGTCTTATGAGCGTTATGAAAATGGTGAGTTGTTTAGTGAAGATAGCATACATTTTGCTGATTCACTGAAATATACTACGCCGAAAGGCAAAATCGTCTACGGCGGCGGAGGCATTATGCCCGATGTTTATGTGCCGCTTGTCGACGACAGCACGGAGTACTATTTCAACCGTATTGTCAACCTTGGGTTGCTCTATCAGTATGCCTTCGAATACACCGATACACATCGCAAGGAACTCAGTAAGTATCAGACCGTTGAGGCTTTCGACAAGTCATTTGGTGTGACCGATGCCATGTTTGCTGAGTTGTTGAAACAGGCCGCCGAGAAAGGCATCAAGGGCAACGAGGAAGAACAGGCTGTGGCCCGTCGTGAGGCTAACATCCTCCTGAAAGCATACATTGCACGCAACCTCTTTGACGATGAAGGTTTCTACCCGATATACGCCCCGATGGACGACGTGCTGCAAAAAGCAATGGAAATATTGAATAATTCAAATAAGTAATAACAATCAAAAAAATGAAGACAAATTATTTACCAAGAAAAATGGCTTTGAAAGCCGCAGCATTTTTCCTATTAACGACATTTGGCATTATGAGCCAGACCATTGCGGACAATCCCCCTACAGGAGCAATCAAAGGTAGGTTCACCATCAACAGTGACAACGAGAAAGTGTATTTCTCACAGGGCAACCTGCAATATCAGGCTTCAACCGACACATGGCGTTTCGCGGAAAACCAATATGATTTCGTGGGGCAAAACAACATGTATATCTCGGCCACTTATGATGGTTGGATTGATTTATTTGCTTGGGGAACAAGTGGTTACAATCATGGCGCGGTTTGCTATCAGCCTTGGTCGATAAATTCGGGAGGTGGATTCAATGGGTCGGGAAGCATGTATTATTATGCCTACGGCAACAACAGCAATGACCTTAATGACGAAACGGGTCAGGCGGATTGGGGCTACAACGCCATTAGTAATGGCGGTAACGAAGAAAACCAATGGCGTACGTTGGCCATGGATGAATGGGAATATGTCTTCAACATCCGCACCACCCCTTCAGGATTGCGTTATGCCAAGGCCATAGTGAACGACGTGAATGGTGTCATCCTATTGCCTGATGGTTGGGATGCTTCCATTTTTGCGTTAAACAATTGCAATATGTTTGGGTCGCAATATGCTGACAATGTGATTTCTGCAACGGATTGGAATATGATGGAAGATGCAGGAGCGGTGTTTTTGCCATCCTCGGGTAGTCGTTTAGGAACGAATGTCAACGGATACAGCGAGATGGATGGCGAAAAAGCCCGTGGCAATTATTGGTCGGCAACGCACGAAAGCACTGACGGCGCTTATTTCGTCATGGTGAGCAATGCTAGCCTTTCACCTCATTGGCACCAATACCGTTTTGTGGGCCTTTCGGTACGTTTGGTCCAGTCTGCTCCAAGTGTGAACTACACCTTGCAGACTACTGAATTCACTTCTGGTTGGAATTGGTACTCATCCTACATTGACCAGAACGAGGTTGATGGCTTCTCCTTGCTGACAGAAGGTCTCGGTGCGAACAGCATTCAAATTAAGGCACAGCAGCAATATGCTAACTATTACGAAGGTATGGGCTGGGTAGGTATGCTTACGGATATTAACAATGAATCGACCTACAAAATCAAGAACGCAGCTCCGTGTACGGTCGGCATCATCGGTTTGGAAGCACTCTCAGAACAGCATCCCATCACGCTTACCCCAGGATGGAACTGGATTGGCTATCCCTGTTCCGAGCCGATGGCTATCGAAACCGCATTCTCCAATATCACGGTCACTGACGGCGATTTGGTGAAGGCTCTAAATGGCTATGCCACCTATTACGAAGGTTGGGGCTGGATAGGCAGTTTGCGGACTATCACCCCCGGCATGGGATTGTTGTACAAGTCGTACAGCAATCAAAACACCACCTTGATTTATCCCGACAACACACGCAGCTCGGGATGGATTGAGAACATCACTCCCGATGACAACCACTGGGTGCCCGACCTTCATGCCTATCCCGACAACATGACCGTGACGGCCATCGTGGAGCTTGACGGCATGGAACTCGAAGGCGACAACTACGAAATTGCCGCTTTTGCCGACGGCGAGTGCCGAGGTAGCGTGCCCATGATGTACGTCGAGCCGCTTGACCGCTACATGGCCCTGCTGACCCTCTCGGGCGAGGAAGCTACTAGCCTCCACTTCGGCCTTTACAACGCCGAGACGGGCGAGGAATGCTTCAACGCCGACGAAACCCTGAGCTTCGAAGCCGACGCCGTCATCGGCGAGGTGGATGCCCCGTTCGTCATCCGTTTCCGCAACACGACGGGCGTGGACGAATGGACCAAGAGTCTGCAGGTCTACCCCAACCCCGTGGAACATGGCCAAACCATCACCCTCGGCCTCTCGGCTGAGGAGATGGGCGAGGTTCAGGTGGAAATCATCAACGCCTTGGGTGTGGTAGAGACGGTACATGCCACGCCTCTACAGACCATCACCGCCCCGAACGTGGCAGGTGTCTACACGCTGAAAATCACCGTTGAGGGCAAGGGAACTTGCTTCCGCAAGATGGTGGTGAGATAATCGGACACACACGTGTTTTTAATATTCCACGAACGGTCGCCTCAGTCCTGAGGCGGCCGTTTTCGGCAAATGTTTCTTTTTTTTCTTGCACAATTCACTTTTTCGCTAACTTTGCCTTGCATTAACTAATCAATTTGATTGGTCTAGAAAATAAAAGTGTAATTAATCAAAGCTTCAAGAATATGCAAAGAAAAGATTTACAACTAAGAAGGGCTTTGCGTACTGCCCTAATTGTCCTGCTGCTGAGTGTGGTGGGGATGCCGAAAGTGTATGCCACTTATGACTTTTCGGCAGTTTGCCCTACTGGCCAAACATTGTATTACACTATTACGGATACTATTAACCATTATGTTGCCATATCATGCCCAGGACCTGAGACTTACAATGATTGCTGGTCAGGGTTTACCAAACCTGCTGGTGATATTACTCTTCCTGAAAGCGTTGAATATGAAGGCGTTAATTATTTAGTTACTGCAATTGGCGACTTAGCTTTCAGTCGATGCACCGGCCTTACTGGCGACTTAAACATTCCGAATTCCATAATCACTATCGGGATGTATGCTTTCTGTTATGACGGCTTCACTGGAAGCCTGACTATAGGAAACTCTGTGACCACAATTGGGAACTACGCTTTTTGGGGTTGCAGCGGTTTCACTGGTAGCTTGACCCTCCCGAACTCCGTGACGACGATTGGAACGAGTGCTTTTGATTCTTGCACTGGCTTCACAGGTAGTTTGACTATCTCAGACTCTGTGATTAGTATTGAAAACTATGCTTTCTATTGGAGTGGTTTTACTTCCCTTATTAGCCTTGCTGAAACACCTCCCACGTTGGGTCATCATGTTTTTTTTAATACTCAGCTTGTCTTTGTTCCATGTGGCTTTGAAGAGGCGTATGCAAGTGTGCAATGGGGGGGATTCAGCAATTTCATCGGGATGTGTAGCGTCACAATCACAGCGATAGCCGACCCAGAGGAAGGCGGTACGGTGACAGGCGGCGGCACATATTTAAAAGGACAAACTTGCACTTTGACAGCTACGCCAGACGAAGGTTATGCTTTTCTTTATTGGTTGGACGAGGCAAACGTGGTCGTCTCACTGGATGCAGACTATACTTTCACCGTGACGGAAAGCAGAACGCTTACGGCAAAATTCGCGGAGGAAAACTCGTTCTGTTACATCACATTTGATGGCAGTGGTTGGGGCAGTAGTTATTTGGTAGTGAGTTTTGAGGACGGCTCTTTCTTACAGCTAAGCGGGGCTACAACCCTCCCGATTTTTGACGGCAGCCATGTCACCTTGGACTGGAATGAGAATCCGCCGAGTTCTTTCACCGTGAGCTATTCAAACGGCAATATCATTTATCATGGCGAGAACTTGAATAGTGGTTTTTCGTATGAGTTGGACATAGATTGTGAGGAGATGCCTGCTACAATGGTTAATGTCACGGCTACGCTCAATCCTGATGAGGGTGGCGTTGTGTCTGGCGAAGGAGAGTATGAGTACTTTACCACCTGCACTTTGTCGGCTACGCCAAACGAAGGCTTTTTGTTCCTCAATTGGAGCCGAAATGGTGAGTTGGTCAGCTGCAACGGTACATACAGTTTTACCGTAACGGGAGAAATGGACTTTGATGCGATATTCATGCCTATTGAAGGTGTATTCATCGGTGAAGGCGAGGAGACCAACGCGTATTTGCCGAGCTCGTGTGAGGGATATGCGCTATCACAGGAAATATACACTGCCGAGGAAATTGGGACAGCAGGATACATCAACAGTGTTGCTTTCTATAATGGAGGAGGGCAACAGACACGCACCTATGATATGTATATGGTGCATACTAACAAGACGGTCTTCTCGGACAATCATGACTGGATTGCGGTCACCGAAAACGACCGCGTGTTCAGTGGCAGTGTGACCTTTGTCCCAGGCTATTGGACTACTATAGTACTTGACACGCAGTTTGCTTACGATGGCGTTTCCAACCTCGCCATCATCCTTGATGAGAATTCTGGATTTGCTCCATACGAGCCTTACATAGCCTGTCGAGTGTTTGCCACCGAAGATAATCAGGCCATATATGTCAGTTCTGACTGTTGGGGTACCAATTTCGACCCAACGACACCCTCAAATTATAACGGCACCCTCGTGAATGAGAAGAACCAGATTTACCTTGATATACATCCCTGCGCTAGGCCTACCGGCTTGGTTTGCACTGGCACCACCAGTTCCACCGCCAACCTCAGCTGGATTGAGAACGGCACTGCAACCGACTGGGTGGTTCAATACAGCACGGCTGAAGACTTTACGGATGCCATTTCGATAAATGTGTCTGCAACACCTTTTGTGGAACTTACTGGCCTAATGGCAGAAACCTACTACTATGCCCACGTAAAAGCCCTCGCCGGCGGTGAAGAAGGCGATTGGAGCAGTACGATTATCTTTAGACCTACCGACAAAGTCGTTATCGGATCAGGCAATGTTACCAGCCAAAGCATTCCCACACACTTTTATTACAGGTATTCGCTGTCACAGCAGATTTACACGCCAGAAGAAATAGGTACGGAAGGACTTATCGCAGGCATTGACTTCTACAACATTGATCAAGGGAAAACCCGAAATATTGACCTCTATATGGTCAACACAGACAAGACATCCTTTGAGAGCGACAACGATTGGATTACCGTCACGGAAGAAGACCTCGTTTTTAGCGGTGAAGTGACCTTCACCGTTGACGATTGGACTACTATCGAATTCACCACCCCATTCGCTTATGATGGAACAAGTAACCTCGCAGTCATTGTAGATGACAACTTTGGGTACTATTATTTTAACGGTATGAGCTTTCGCGTGTATGATGCCCCAAGCATGGCTATCTGCGCTCATGGTGACGGTACCAATTACAATCCGTATGAGCCTGCAAACTACACAGGTGCCATCCTGAACGTGAAGAACCAAATCCGTCTTGATATCGCTAATAGCAATCTTGGTGTTTATACGGTTAGCGTTGCATCCGACCACGAAGGGTATGGCTCCGTCAGTGGTGGCGGCAACTATATTGAAGGCCGCTATTGCACCATTAGCGCGACACCTAATTATGGTTACGGATTCCTCAACTGGACCGATACCATCGGAAACATTATCTCAGTAGAGCCTACATACACTTTCGCTGTAGAGGAGAGAGCTTCTTTCGTTGCTCATTTTGTGGAAGGTGCTATCGATCTTTATGTTTCTCGAACTGGTTGGGCCTTGTGGAAGGGTTTTGGCAATGATGGACCAGCACTTGAGGGAGTTGCCACTGTTATTCTGACGGCAGGTGATGTTTGGGGTGATGGCACAGGATATCAAATGCTAATGGATGCCGATGCCAACACCTACGGTACGATAATTCCCAATGTCGGTCCGTTGAGCACCCATTGCTCTGGCAACGAAAACATCTATTCCCAATTCGAATACAAGATTCCTTCCAATGCCGATGGCATTTGCACTACGGAAAACATCGTCTTTAACAATAGTGTTTCGATAGACATTCTCCCTGGCACCTACGACTGGTGCCTCACCAACCCGGTTCCTAACGACCGTATCTGGATTGTCGGAAATTATGGTTCTTTTTCACCACGTTTCGACAACTTTGAATTTGAAGCAGGTAGCACTTATGAGTTTGTTATAAGCATGTTCGATGGCCATGATGGAGTCGATCTGTTTGTTAACGGCGAAGCCAGAAGCCTTAGAGAGAACATTGGAATTACCAGTGAAGGCTGTAGGTCAATGGCCAATGTTCCCATAGGCTCCTATAGTGACAGGGTATTGCCCGTCACCGAAAAAAACGTTCGCAACAATCTGGATATTGTACTGACTTTGACCGACAGGACTGGCGACACACTGTATATGGGTACGACGGAGAACAACTATATGCAACTGCCCACTGAGGGCCTCCAAGAAGATGAAATATACATTCTCAGCATAGCCCAGGTTTACCCCTCAGGCCTGACAAATGAAATGGCCTCATGCAGATGGACATACCAGTCTTGCAATAACTTTGAAGGTGTAAGTAACCTCTGTGGCATCATCAATGACGATGGCGTAACTCTCAGTTGGGTATATCCTGAAGTGGATGGCACGAGAGTCTATGATGAATGGGCTTTTGAACAAGGTTTTGTGACTCACCCGGGCGCAATGGCCAACGGCGCTGACGCTTCATGGAAAACGGGCAGTCAAAAAGGTTTTGGAGCTGGGGGTGTAGTAGCTGACGACTTCACCTGCGAAGTGCTTACGACCATTAACGAAATTGAAGTGTATGCTTACCAAGCTGGTAGCAGTACCACTTCGGCCATTACGGGTCTTTACGTCCAAATTTATAATGGCAATCCGATAAACGACGGTGTGGTGGTTTGGGGCGACTTGGAAACCAACCTTATGACATCCACATCTTTCACAAATTGCTATCGAGGCAGCTATGGAAATACCACAGACACAAGCCGCCCGATTATGAGCGTCACAGCCTCTGGCCTTGACATTACCCTTGAGCCTGGCACCTATTTTTTAGTTTACAGAATCAGCCGTCTATCCGGTACCTCACAACCATTTTTTGTTCCGTATTGTTTGCCTGAAATAGGCAATACTGGTGACGGACTGGTCTTGAATCAAGGAACTTGGGAATATATTATTGATATCGGTACTCACACACCTTGGGGATTTGCTTTCCGCCTTTTGGGAGAAATCAGCGTTGTTCCTAGTCCTGTCAATGGTTTTGTAACTGCATCCATTTTCCGTGACGGTGAATGGATTGGATTCACTGCATATGACAGCTTCACCGACCCAGATGGCACAGAAGACAGCGAGTATGAAATCCGCGTGGTGTATGGCGGTAACAAGCAATGCCCCTACGACAATGCTTTCTTCACCACGAGTTGCCCGCAGACTATGACCTTTCACAACGTTATCGCTACAGCCAGCCCAACCGAAGGCGGCACGGTCGCTGGCGGCGGCACCTACAACCACGGCGCAAGCTGCACTTTGACGGCCACGGCCAACGAGGGCTACACTTTTGTTAACTGGACCGAAAACGGGCAGCAGGTTTCAGCAGACGCTGCATATTCCTTTATTGTCAGTGGAGACAGGAATTTGGTGGCGAATTTCACTGATAGCCCGGTCTATCTGACCATTTCGGCCGCTGCCAATCCCATAGAAGGCGGAATGACATCAGGAGACGGTATCTTCTTGCAAGGCCGTAGCTGCACCTTGACCGCCACGCCTAACGAAGGCTACACCTTTATTAATTGGACGAAAGACGGAGAGGAAGTCTCCACCGAGGCCGAATATAGCTTCACCGTCTTGGAAGACGCTGCTTTTGTGGCCAATTTTGAGGAGCAAACCGACATCACCCAAACGTCAAACTTCACCTCCGGCTGGAACTGGTACTCCACCTACATTGAGCAAGGCGGCATCGACGGCCTCGCCCAACTGGAGGAAAGCCTCGGAGCAAACGGCATCCAGATCAAGTCGCAGCAGCAGTACACGAACTATTACGAAGGCATGGGCTGGATGGGTATGCTCTTGGCCATCGACAACGAGTCGACGTACAAGATCAAGACCAATGCAGTATGCACGGTGGACATGGTCGGTTTGGAGACGACTTCAGGGCAGCATCCCATTACGGTTGGTCCAGGCTGGAACTGGATCGGCTATCCCCTCAGCATCCCCATGAGCGTCACGATGGCGTTCTCGAACATCAATCCCACCAACGGCGACCAGCTGAAGGCCCAGAACGGATACGCCAACTACTACGATGGCATCGGCTGGATGGGCACCTTGTCAACTATCGAACCCGGCACGGGACTGCTCTACAAGTCGAACAACAGCCAAAATATCACGCTCGTGTATCCCGACCCGGAAGGGGCGAAGGGTGCGGAACTCGCGGAGAACGTCACCTCGGACAACAACCACTGGGTACCCGACCTGCACGCCTATCCCGACAACATGACCGTCACCGCCGTGGTGGAGCTCGACGACGAGGAACTCCAAAGCGACAGCTACGAGCTGGCCGCCTTCGCCAACGGCGAGTGCCGTGGCAGCGTGAGGCTGATGTACATTGAGTCACTGGACCGCTACATCGCCTTCTTGACCATCGCGGGCGAGGACGTCACCACGCTCAGCTTCAGCCTCTACAATGCAGCAACAGGCGAGGAGATCCATGGTGCTCAAGAGACGCTGAACTTCAGCGACAACGCCGTTGTCGGCTCCGCCAACGAGCCTTACGTCATCCGCTTCCGCAGTTTGGCAGGCATGGATGAGCTCGGCAAACAAGTCCATGTCTTCCCGAACCCGGTGTCAAGAGGAGCCAATGTAAGCCTTGGCATGACAGAAGACATCAACGGCGAGGTGCAGGTGGACATCGTCAATGCTTTTGGTGCGGTGATTTCTGTTGAAACTTCGATGAAGCTGCCCGCTACTATCAATGCTCCCGAGGTTTCAGGTGTTTACACGTTGAGAATTACCGTGGAAGGGAAGGGGACGTGTTATAGGAAACTGGTGGTGAGATAAACGGAAACCACATTTTTTAATATGCTATGAGCGGTCGCTTCTTTTTTTGGAGTGGCCGCTTTGGGTTTCTTAAAAGCAAGTTCCTCGTACAGAATAAAGACTTCCCCATGCACCAAGCGCAACAACGAAAAACGGCAAATTTGTTTCCCCAACCCTCTTGACAAAGAGAAAAATTCCTATCTTTGCCCCGAAAACTAATCATTAATAATCAATAATTTTTTAAACATCATGAAAATGTTACTAAAATTTAAGAACAGAAAGGATCCCTGTAAGGTCTTCTTGTTCGTCCTGCTGCTGGGTGTTGCGGGAATGACAAACGGGTATGCCCAAGGAAATGTTTCGGTAGGCAATTTTGCTATGCATCTGGATGGCGACACACATCTGGCAATAGTGATAAGCTGTGATGTCAATTTCAGTTGTTCCGGTTCGCTTACCATTCCTTCTACGGTCTACTATGAGAATGATGGCCACATGGATTCATATACCGTGGTCGGAATTGCCAACTATGCTTTCGATGGTTGCACCAACTTCACGAGCCTTTCCCTTCCGGGCACCCTTCTTTCAATTGGAACTGGTGCCTTTGCGGGGTGTACCGGATTCATGGGTGAGCTTGTGATACCCAACTCCGTGACCACGATTGGAAGCGGTGCTTTCAACAATTGCACCGGTTTCACGGGCACCTTGACTGTTCCGCCCTTGGTGACCACGATTCAAAGTAATGCTTTCGGTGGTTGTACTGGCTTCAGCAATCTGGTGCTGCCCGAGAACTTAACCACCATTGAGTCGGATGCTTTCCAAAATTGCACTGGCTTCACGGGCATTCTCAACATCCCGAACACTGTGACCACAATTGGAGCTCATGCCTTTGAGAATTGTACTGGCTTCACAGGCACGCTCAATCTCCCGACTGACTTGACTACCCTTGGGGATTTAGCTTTCCAAGGGTGCAGCGGCATCAGCAGTGTTGTGGTACCTGCTTCCCTGACTTCGATGGGAATCCACGTGTTCAGGTATTGTGACGGCCTCACAGCGGTGTATTACAATGCCGTGAATTGTGCCAATTGCAATGGCTATTATCCGCCATTCAGGGACCTTACCGCTGCGCTTTTCATTGGTGAAGGGGTGGAAAGGATCCCCAATTACATGTTCTCAATTGCTGATTTCACGGGCAACTTAGTACTTCCCAGCACTTTGATGTCAATAGGCAATCACGCTTTCGATTATTGTGATGGCTTCACAGGCAACCTGATTATTCCTAACTCCGTAACCGAGATTGGACAACAAGCTTTTGATGGTTGCACGGGTTTCAATGGTACTTTAACCTTTGGCAATGCCTTGACTACGATTGGGGATAGAGCTTTTCAAGGATGTACTGGCTTCACGGGCGACCTGATTATGGGCAGTTCCGTGACTACAATTGAACAGCAAGCTTTCTATGGTTGCACCGGTTTCTCGGGCAACCTGACCATTGGTAATTCGGTGACCACGATTGGGTACAATGCTTTCTATGGTTGCACGGGCTTCACGGGCATCTTGACCGTAGGGACCGCTGTGACTTCAATAGGCTCAGGTGCTTTCAATCCTGCTTCCAATGCCATTAACTTCTCGGAGGTGCATTATAATGCCGTAAATTGCGGGGATTGTAGTGGATCACCATTCAATAGATGTAGCGGAACACTAATTATTGACGAAAACGTGGAGCGGATACCTGCTAAAATGTTTTCTGGAGCCTGCCTCACAGGTGAATTGGTGATTCCCGATGCTGTAACCACAATTGGGAATAATGCTTTTTCTAATTGTAGTAGCTTCACGGGAAACCTGGTCATTCCCAATGCTGTAACTACGATTGGGAATAATGCTTTCAGCGGTTGTACTGGCTTCACGGGAACCTTGACTTTAGGCAGTTCCGTAACCACCATAGGTAATAGTGCTTTCTCAGGTTGCAATGGTTTTACAGGTAATTTGACTATCCCGAATTCTGTAACCACGATTGGAAACAGTGCTTTCAAAAATTGTAAGTATTTCACGGGTAACCTTATCATACCAAATTCCGTGACCATGATAGGTAGTGAGGCTTTCTATGGTTGCACTCGTTTCTCGGGTGACCTCATCATTCCTAATTCCGTGACCACATTAGGAAGCGGGGCTTTCTATCAATGCCAAGGCTTCAATGGTAACCTGACCCTATCCGATGCTTTGACCACCATTGAAAACTACACTTTCTATAGTTGCACAGGTTTCGCGGGTCGCCTGACCATAGGCGGTGCCGTTGAAACGATTGGAATTTCGGCTTTCTACAATTGCTGGCGTTTCGCCTCAATAGATATTCTTCCCATAACACCGCCAACGCTAGTGTCTAATCCTTTTTATTATGCCACTACGCTCTATACCGTTCCTGCTCGCATTCCGTGCGGTACTTTGGGAGCCTATCAAGCGGCTGATGGCTGGAGCAATTTCACAAACTATCAGGAGGTTTGCGACACGTTTGAAGTCACCGTGGAGGTGGTGGGTGGTGGCACGGTGAGCGGAGCTGGAACCTACAATTTTGGCCAAACCTGCACCTTAGTTCCCACGCCCAATCCAGGCTATGTTTTTGACCATTGGGTACATTCCACCGGTGAGTTGATTCCTGACAATCCTTACGTCTTTGCAGTAACGGCAAATGTCAATGTAGAAGCCTTCTTTGTTCCAGGCAGCGTTAGCCATGAATACGTTGACCTCGGCCTTCCGAGCGGCACCTTGTGGGCCACTTGCAATGTGGGTGCTGCCACACCCGAAAGTTATGGCGACTATTTCGCGTGGGGTGAGACCACGCCGAAGAACACCTACAATGGGAGTACCTACCAATACTATGCCGGCAGCAACCTGACTAAATACACTGGAAGTGATGGCTTGACCACCTTGCTGCCTGAGGACGATGCAGCCACGGCCAACTGGGGCAGTGACTGGCGCATGCCCACCGAGGAGGAATGGAATGAACTTCTCAACAACACAACCTGCACTTGGACAACCCAGAACGACGTGAACGGAAGGCTCTTCACCGCAAGCAACGGCAACAGTCTCTTTCTGCCCGCTGCTGGCTACCGCCTCAATAGCAACCTCTACACTGCAGGCGGCTACGGGTACTACTGGTCAAGTTCGCTCCTCATGGACAACCCGGATTACGCAAGGGCACTCTACTTTGATCCGGACAATTACTACATGGACATCAGTGGTCGCGACCGTGGGCTATCCGTCAGGGCAGTGCGTGCTTCGTCTGTGCCAGGCGAAACCACACAAACCATCAACCTTTCCCAAGGTTGGAACTGGTACTCGACCTACATCGAGCAAGGCGGCATCGACGGCCTCGCCCAACTTGAGGGAAGCCTCGGCGCGAACGGCATCCAGATCAAGTCGCAGGAACAGTACCTGAACTATTACGAAGGCATGGGCTGGATGGGAACGCTGTCGGGCATCAATAACGAGTCTTCATACAAGATCAAGGCCAACGCCCCCTGTGTGTTGGAGATGGCCGGCACGGAGACAACCTCGGCGGCGCATCCTATCACCGTAGGTCCGGGCTGGAACTGGATTGGCTACCCCGTTAACGCGTCGATGAGCGTCACTACGGCCATGTCGGGCATCATGCCAGCCAATGGCGACCAGCTGAAGGCCCAGAACGGCTATGCCAACTACTACGATGGCATCGGCTGGATGGGCACGCTAACAACTATCGAACCCGGCACGGGACTGCTGTACAAGTCGAACAACAGCCAGACCCTCACGCTCGTGTATCCCGACCCAGAAGGGGCGAAGGGTGCGGAACTCGCTGAGAACGTCACCGCCGCCGACAACCACTGGGTACTCGACATGCACGCCTATCCCGACAACATGACCGTCACCGCCGTGGTGGAACTCGACGATGTTGAACTGACCAGCGACAGTTACGAGCTGGCCGCCTTCGCCAACGGCGAGTGCCGTGGCAGCGTCAGACTAATGTACATCGAACCCATCGACCGCCACATCGCCTTCCTGACCATCGCGGGCGAAGAAGTCACCACGCTCAGTTTCAGCCTATACGACGTAGCCACAGGCGAGGAAATCCATGGTGCGGATGAGCAGATCAACTTCAGCAACAACGCCACTTTGGGCGACCTTATGGAGCCTTACGTCATCCATTTCCGCAGTCTGGCAGGCATGGATGAGTTCGGCAGACAAGTCCATGTCTTCCCGAACCCGGTGTCGAGAGGAGCCAATGTGAGCCTAGGCATGACAGAAGACACCAGCGGCGAGGTACAAGTAGAAATTATCAATGCCCTTGGCGCGGTGCTTTCGGTTGAGACTTCTACGAAGCTACCGTCTAGCATCAAGGCTCCCGAGGTTTCAGGTGTTTACACGCTGAGAATTACCGTCAAGGGCAAGGGAACTTGCTATAGGAAACTGGTGGTGAGATAATAATCTATGATGATGTATTCAAGGCGGCCAACAAGTCAAAATGTTGGCCGCTTTTTTGCAAGATGTTGAAAAAACATGGGCAGGGTGCGCACCATTCAAAATTAATTCCGTATTTTTGCAGCCCGAATTTTGGGAGAATGAACAAGAACAGCGAGTTTCGGATACCAGTCAGTGGCCTTGCTTTAGGTAGCCATTCCTATTGCTTCGAAATCGATGACGATTTCTTTGTAGGAAAGGATTACTCTGAAATTCAGCAAGGTAAGGTAACCGTAAACCTCAATGTTGATCGAGCGGAAACGATGATGACGCTCCATTTTTCCCTTGACGGTGAGGTGCGCGTGCCTTGCGATCGTTGCGCTGAAGAATTCAACTTGCCCATTACTGACGAGCAGGAGTTTATCCTCAAATTGGGCACTGAGAATACTGAGGAAGCCGATGACGTAGCCGTCGTGGAAGCCGACACGCACGATTTTGATGTCAGTTCATTGATTTACGAATACATCATCCTCGCCGTGCCGATATATCGCGTCCACCCCGAAGGGCAATGCAACCCCGAGGTCATAGCTAGGCTGACGGCAATTCCCGAGGTAACGGAAGACGATGCGATAGACCCGCGTTGGGCCGCTTTGAAAGATCTTAAATTTGAAGATGTAAATAATTGATAATTAACAGTTTAAATAAAAGAAAATGGCACATCCTAAAAGAAGACAGTCTCATACCAGAGGCGCGAAGAGAAGAACACATTACAAGGCAGAAACCCCTAACGTGACCATCGATCCCACCACCGGCACCATGCATGTGATGCACCGTGCTTACTACGTGGACGGCGACCTGTACTACAGAGGTCAGCTGGTCATGGCCGCCAAGCAGTGATTGCTGGCGCGTGATCACGGCTCCAACGTGGACGGGAAAGGGCGTTTTGTACCCTTGATGGGATAAAAAATTGGAAA
>CAMZEK010000004.1 GCA_947305795.1 uncultured Bacteroidales bacterium
AACTGTGCCACGAGGTCGGTGGGGAATTGGGTGACGTTGAATACGAAGTCGTAGTTGCGGGCATCATAACGCGACACGCCAGCGACAGTCTGTGTGTAGGTGTCGCGAGCTTCGTCGATTTTATCGATGCGCATGCTGGCAGCGTCCTCGTCCAAGGCATACTTTTCCATGACGCGTTTCACACGGGCTTTCCTGTTGGCGATGAAGAAGATTCTCATGGCATAAGGATGGTCTCTGAAGACATGGAAGCCGGAACGCCCGATGATGACGCACGACTCTTGCGAGGCCAGGTCGCGGAGAATTTGCGACTCGGCAAGATAGATCTGTTGGGAGGTTACCTCACGGTCTTCTTGCGGTGTATATCCCCCCTGTCCAGCAGCACCGAACTGTTGATAGAACCGGCAGAAGTCGTTCCACCAGTTGGGTTTAGCGGCTTTGATGCGCTGCATTTCCTCAACGGTCAGGTTGAATTTGGAGGTTAAGGTGTCGAGAATGGCCTTGTCGTATACATTGACGCCAAGCAGCTCGCCAATCTTGTAGGCAATCTCTCTGCCACCCGAGCCGAACTCACGGTTGATGGCGATAACGAATTTCGGATTTTCCATGATGCTTCTATTTCTATTGAGGTGACAAAATTACAAAATATTTGCTTATGGAAAGAGAATGCGTTTTAAGTCGCAAATTTTCCTTGATTTTTGTTACACATTTGGGGCTTATTTACTACTTTTGCACCAATGTAAATATTAGGTTATGTTAGAACAAGTACTAAAAGATTTATTCATAAAGTCATTCAGCACTTTATACGGACAAGAACCGCCTTTGCAACAGGTGAATTTCCAGAAGACGCGCCCCGAGTTTGAGGGCGACATGACCATTGTGGTGTTCCCCTTCGGGAAGTTGGCGGGTCGCAATCCTGAGCAATTGGCCAACGAAATGGGTGCCGAGATGATCAAGGAATCGGAGATGATTGCCAAGTTCAACGTGGTAAAAGGCTTCCTTAATTTGTTGATTTCCGACAAGTTTTGGATGGATTTCTTCAAGGAGAACCACGAGAACCGTGCATTTGGCCGCAAACCAGTCTCGGGCAAGAACGTGGTCATCGAGTATTCCTCGCCCAACACGAACAAGCCCTTGCATCTGGGCCATATCCGTAACAACCTCTTGGGTTGGAGTGTCTCCGAAATCATGAAGGCCAACGGCAAAAAGGTGGTACGCGTTAACTTGGTCAACGACCGCGGCATTCACATTTGCAAGAGTATGCTGGCTTGGCTGAAATGGGGCAACGGTTGCACGCCCGAGTCGACGGGCAAGAAGGGCGACCACCTCATCGGCGACTTCTATGTGCTGTTCGACAAGAAGTTCAAGGAGGAGGTGAAGTCCTTGCTGCCTGCTGATTATGACACTTTGGACGAGAAAGCCAAGGAAGAGGCCAAGGCCAAGGCCGAAGCCGAGTCCACGCTGATGCAGGAAGCCCGCGAGATGTTGGTGAAATGGGAAGCCAACGACCCCGAGGTGCGCCACTTGTGGGAGACCATGAACCAATGGGTGTACGACGGTTTCGATGTGACTTACAAACGCATGGGTGTGGCCTTTGAGAAGATTTACTACGAATCACAGACCTATCTGCTGGGTAAGGCATTGGTGCAAGAAGGCCTCGAAAAAGGCGTCCTGTATCGCCGCGAAGACAACTCCGTTTGGTGCGACCTCCGCGATGAAGGCTTGGACGAAAAACTCCTGCTCCGTCGCGATGGTACCTCTGTCTATATGACTCAAGACCTTGGTACCGCCCAACTGCGTGTCAACGAATATGACCCTGAGAAACTGATTTATGTGGTGGGCAATGAGCAAATCTACCACTTCGACGTGCTGAAACGTGTGTTGGTGCGTTTGGGCCGCGAGTGGGGCAACGATATTGAGCATCTTTCCTACGGCATGGTCGAGCTGCCCAACGGCAAGATGAAGTCGCGCGAGGGCACGGTGGTCGATGCTGACGACCTCATGGACGAGATGGTGGCCACTGCCAAGGCTGTTTCCGACGAACTCGGCAAGGCCAAAGACCTGTCGCCCGAGGAAGCCAACAAACTGTATCATATCATCGGTTTGGGTGCCTTGAAGTATTTCATCCTCAAGGTTGACCCGAAGAAGACAATGCTTTTCAACCCCGAGGAGTCCATCGACTTCAACGGTAACACGGGTCCGTTTGTGCAATACACCCACGCCCGTATCTGTTCGGTGCTGCGCAAGGCCGAGGAGCAAGGCATCAAGCTGGAGAGTGAGGTGAAGGTCAGCGACCTGCAGCCCAAGGAGAAGGAAATCATCGTGATGATGTACGGCTGGCCGATGGTCTTGAACCAAGCTGCCGAGAACCGCAGCCCCGCGATGATTGCCAACTTCATCTTCGACTTGGCTAAGGAATTCAACCAGTTCTACCAAGAATGTAGCATCCTCAAGGAACCCGATGCTGACCGTCGCATGTTCCGTCTGCAGGTCTGCGACATGGTCGCGGCTTTGTTGCGCAATGCGTCTGAATTGTTGGGTATTGGAATGCCAAATAGAATGTAATTCAAAATTCATAATTTAAAATTCAAAATTGCGCAAAGTCCCGCGAATCTTAAATCTTTAAATCTTAAATCTTGAATCTTTAAATCCTTAAATCCTTGAACGTCTTTTACATACCTGGAGCGAAAGAAGGCCTGACCACTCTCCCCGAGGACGAGTCGAAGCACTGCGTCAAGGTGCTTCGCATGACCGAGGGCGAGCGGTTTTGCGTCACCAATGGCGAAGGCTTTCTTTTTGATGCCGAGTTGGTGGAGGCCTTGCCCAAGCGGGCTACTGTCAACTTGACGAACCAGCGCAAAGGGTATGACCATTGGGGCTTTAACCTCGAAATCGCCATCGCGCCGACCAAACTCAATGAGCGCACAGAGTGGTTTCTGGAGAAGGCTACGGAGATCGGCATCGACAAAGTAAGGTTGTTCACATCCTATCATTCCGAACGTCGCGCTGCCAATGTGGATCGTTTCCAGAAGGTGATGGTGGCGGCGATGAAGCAGAGCATCAAGTCGCGGCTACCGAAGGTGGAGGACTTGGTGCCGTTCGACAAATTGGTGAAGCAACCCTTTGAAGGGCAGAAGTTCATCGCCTGGATTGACGATGACGTGAAAAATTGCCTCTGCGACCTTTATAAAAAAGGTGAAAATGCCTTGGTGCTCATCGGTCCCGAGGGCGATTTCAGCCCAGAGGAAGTGGCTCTTGCCAAGGAGAACGGTTTCGTGCCGTGCAGTTTGGGCGAGGCACGCCTGCGTACCGAGACGGCGGCCATCGTGGCCTGTCATACCATTCAACTCATTAACCAAATGAAATGAAGAAATTATTGATTGTCATATTGTTATCGGTATCTTTCGTTGCCTCGGCCCAGCAACTCAACATCGCTTTGCTTAAATACCGTGGTGGTGGCGACTGGTATGGCAACCCGACTTCTTTGCCCAATTTAGTGCGTTTCTGCAATCAGGAAATTGGCACGGATATTAATCCCAACGTGCCCACTGTGGAGCCATCGAGTCCCGACTTGTTCAACTATCCTTATGTCTACATGACGGGTCACGGCAACGTGGTTTTCGACGCCGCCGAGGCGCAAAACCTGCGCAACTACATGCTCGCAGGTGGCTTCCTCCATATTGACGACAACTACGGCATCCGGCAATATATCGAGCCTCAGATGAAAAAGGTGTTCCCTGAGCTGGATTTCGTGGAGCTGCCTTATACACATGAGATTTTCAAGCAGCCATATTCATTCCCGAATGGCTTGCCAAAAATCCACGAACACGATAACAAGCCGCCCCAACTCTTTGCGTTGATATACGAGGGTAGGGTGGTGTGCATCTTCACCTATGAATGCGACCTCGGCGACGGTTGGGAAGATCAGCGTGTGCACCACGACTCACAGGAGACGCGCGAAAAAGCCTTGCGGATGGGCGCGAACATCTTGCGTTATGTGTTTACTAAATAATTGAAAATTAAATAAATCAAGATATGGAAGAGAAAAAGAAATGCCTCTATTGCGGTGAACCGATTTATGGTCGCGTCGACAAGAAGTTTTGCTGCGACTCGTGTCGCAATAGCTACAACTACGAGCGGACGCACAAGCAAACCAACCTTGTCAGGAACATCAATGCGATTCTGGCGCGCAATTATGCGATACTTCAGGAACTGAATGCCTCGGGGAAGACCTTCATCACGCAGCGTCAATTGGCTGATAAGAATTTCGATTTCAGGTATTTCACCCATCTGTACAAGACGAAAACCGGCTCCGTGTATTACATCGTCTATGATCAGGCTTATCTGCCCAAGGAAGGCAGCAGCGATACGTATTTATTAGTGAAATTCGAGGAGAGATAGTTTGAAGATTATCCTTTCAGCAACACTTCGGCGGCTCGCAATGCTTCTGGAGTCACTTTGTCGTTGCTGAGCATCTTGGCGATTTCGGTGATACGCTCTTCGGAATCCAAAAGGCGGATGTGCGATTGCGTGCGTTCGCCTTCGTTGTCTTTGTAGATGAAGTAATGATGTGCGGCTTGGGAAGCCACTTGGGGCAAGTGAGTGATGGAAATGAGTTGCAGCGACTGCCCCATTTGCCACATGATGTTGCCGATTTTGGCAGCCACTTCACCGGAAACGCCCGTGTCGATTTCGTCGAAGATGAGGGTGGGGATGTAGTTGTAGCTCGAAACGGCACTCTTGACGGAGAGCATCAGGCGTGACAACTCACCACCCGAGGCCACGCGCTCAAGGTCAGCGACGGCAATGCCCTTGTTGGCGGAAAAAAGGAAACGGATGCTGTCAGTGCCTTTGCTGCCAAAGCTTTCCTGAGGCTCCACCGCCACTTGGAACTGCGCGAACGGCATGGCCAATTGTTGCACCAAAACGGTCACTTTCTCGCCGAAGGCGATGGCGGCTTGGCAACGGCGGTCGTGCAATGTTTTAGCGAAGCTTGAAAGCTTTTTCTCACTGCCTTGCAGTTCTTTTTCGGCTTTGGCAATGGCCTCGTCGATGCTCTCGAAGGCGTTCACCTTTTCCCTTAGGCTGTCGCGCAAAGCCATCAGCACCTCGAAATCCTTGACGCGGTGCTTCATCATCAGGCGGTTGAGGAGGTCGTAGCGTTCTTGAAGGCTTTGCAGCTGTCCTTCGTCAAATTGGGTTTCGTCTTCCTTGCGGCGTAGGTCGTAGGCGATATCTTTTAGCTCAACTTTCAGGTTCTCAATGCGTTCTCCTAATTCTTCAGTGTCAGGCAGGAGATGTTTCAGTCGCGAAAGGGTGGAGGCCAACTCATTGAATTGTCCCAAAATGGCTGTTTCCGAGTCTTCCATCAGGCCATTGGCGGTCACCAAAAGTGTCTTGATTTCCTCAGCATTTTCCATCACGTTCAGCGTCTGCTCAATGTCGGCATATTCGCCTTCCTTCAGGTCGGCTTTGTCGAGTTCGTCCAATTGGAATTTCAGGTAGTCGTTCTCGGTGGTGTTCTTGGTCGCCATCTCTTTCAAGTCGTTGAGTTTCCGCTTGATGGCGTTGTATTCGTTGTATTCGGTTTGGTATTCGGCCAAAACGACGCTGTTTTGCGCGATTTCATCCAATAAGCGAAGTTGGAAATCAGCATCAGTGAGGAACAGTGAATCGTGTTGCGAATGGATGTCAACCAATTGGCTTCCAATTTCTTTCATGGTCTGCAAGGCCACGGGTGTGTCGTTAATGAAGGCGCGGCTTTTTTTCTGTGGACTGAGTTCGCGGCGGAAGATACATTCGGCCTCAAAATCGAGGTCGTTTTCCTCAAAAAGCTGCTGCAAAGTATTGTCTTTCAACTCAAAATGGGCCTCAACGACGCATTTCTTTTCTTTGTCGTAGAGTATGCCCGTGTCGGCACGGTCGCCCATGGCAAATCCCAAAGCACCGAGCAGGATGGATTTGCCCGCGCCAGTTTCGCCAGTAATGACGTTAAAGCCCCGAGTGAAACTGACTTCCAGTTGGTCAATCAGGGCGTAGTTGCTGATTTGCAGTTGCTTGAGCATGGACGGAATGGTTACTTCCCGGAATTTTGCAGGATGGCGTCGTATCTCGACGACTGCGACGGGTCGATAGTCTTCATAATGTTGGCAGCGGTGGTCTTTTCTTTCTGGTTGCCTTGTGAGAAGACTTGAATGATTTCGTCGCGTTTGGCTTCGACGAGCAATTGGAGGAAGTAGCACATGGAGTTACGCTCGTACACCGATTGCAGGTAGCTGAGGGCGGTGAGAATGGCCTCGCGACCTTGGTCAGGATTTTCCGACATCACATCCATGCCTAGACGATGGTATTCGTAAAGGAATTGGCGTAGTGGCTGATAGGTTTGGTTGTTGATTTCGGAGATGATGGCGGTTCGGTTTTGACGACTGTTTGAGTTCCAACCGTTTTCAGAGTTGGCCTCTTGCGGTGCGGCTTTGGCGACTTGCTCAGCCATGGCAAAAAAGGGGTCGCCGCCATTGCGTGAGAATGAATCGAAATCAAGGCCCATGATGAGGTAGGCATAGAAACCCACGACGCTGGTCAGGTTCGAGATATAAGTGTTGGGGTTGAAGTCGAGCGTTTGACCGTCCATGTACTCGAAAAGGAATTTCTTGTCGATATAGTTGAACATGGGCGAGTTGTAGTTCGACTTGTAGATGGGTCTATTGGAGGCCACGCTGATTTCAGCCGTGAAATACTCGCCTTCCCGACTTGTGACGTTGATCAGGATGGAGCACTCGATTTTTTCGGCCTGTTTGATGTTGATGTCGGTGAACTTGGTGCTGTTCAAGAATTCATACAGCGCACTTTGCAAGTTTTGGAAGATGGTCTTGTCCGTGCCTTCCACTTTGGAGGAATTGACGCGGACATCACATTTCAATTCTTGTGCTCGTAACCCTAAGGGTAACAAGCAAATGAAGAACAAGAGCGCCGTGAGAAGGTTCTTTTTCATGGCAACGTTCAGAAGGCGTTTTCCGTTTCCTTCGCAGGATTGCGGAAATAGATTTGGTCGTGTAGAAACTCATGGACGGCGATAAGCGTGGGTTTGGGAAGGCGCTCGTAGAATTTCGCTATCTCGATTTGTTCACGGTTTTCAAACACTTCCTCAAGGCTGTCATTGGTCGAGGAGGAGAAGGCTTCAATTTTTTCGTTCAGTTCCTCTTTCATCTGGCTGGCAATCTGGTTGGCCCTGATGGAGAGGATGGCTACTGTTTCGTAAATGTTGCCTGTACCCTTGTAGAACTGGTCTTTTTGACGGGTAACCACCGTCGTTTCTGTTTTAATCTTCTTGAAATCCATTTTATTGTATGTTTTCTAATTTCTTTCTTGCCTTGGCCGCAACACTTTGTATGTCGCGCGAATAACTGCTTTCGGGATAGAGGTATGAGAGTGTGTTGCACTGTTCGATGCACGACTCATAACGTTCACGCTGCTTTTCGGGAATGCTGTTCTCGGCATAGTCATAATAGGTGGTAGCCATATTTAGCAGTATTTCCTCGCGGTGTTTGGTGTTGGGATATTTTTTCAGCAGGTTTTCGAACGAAGTGATGGCTGCACTATAGTTTTCCATACGGTAGAAGAGCAGGCATATATTGTAGTCTTTTTCTTCCAACTTCTCGTTCAGGTTGGTCATGAGTTGTTGCGCTCTGTAGAGACTGTCGCTTTGCGGATACCGTTCAATGAAGCTTTTCAGTTGTGAAATGGCGGTTTGTGTGTTGGTTTGGTCAAGACCTGCTTCGGGGGAGATGAGGTAACTGCAATAGGCGCTCATGAATGCGGCTTTCTCGGCGTCTTTTGAGAAAGCGTATGCTTGCGTGAAGCGATTAAAGTAATAGCCTGCAATTTCGTAATCCTTTTGATAGTAATAGCAGAGAGCAGTCCTATAGGTGATAATTTCTCCTCGAGGCGTGTTGCGGAACGAGGCTTGGAGTAGGTCGAACAACTGGAGGGCATGGTTGTAGTCGCCTCTTTCGTAATAGTCCATTGCGACTTCATACTTCATATCGTTGTCGGTGCTCTTGATCATGCGGTTGAAATCATCGCAAGAAGCAAGGGCGACGAGACCTATTAGTGCCAATATCAGTGTCCTTTTTTTCATCGGGCTGCAAAAATACTCATTTTTGGTTTACTAACGTGTTGTTTTCGTTTTTATTTTTTAATGACGAGCTTTTCAACCTTACTTCCTTTTTTTTCGTTGAGGTGTAGGAAATAGATGCCGTTGCTTAAGGTTTCAGCGTCGATTTGGATTCTGCCGTGGCAATGTCCTGAAAGGATGTGCTGCCCGAAACAGTTGTAAAGCGCATAATCGGTCTCTTCCTCGGTCTCAAGGGTGAAGTTGCCATTATTGGGATTGGGATAAACTTTCGTCAGTATGGAACTGCATTCTTCAGTAGAGACATTGCCAACGCAGGTCAATGTGGCAACCCAACCGTAATAGGTGATATAGGTGTTGGAGGTGAAGCTGAACGTTAAGGTGCCTTCGGAATTGGTGGCAGTGATAGTGTCAGGAATTTGCTGGCCGGAATAGTTACCGATGAGCGGGGCGTTGGTCGAACTGCCGTCGTAAATGCTGAGAATGTCTACATTGGGTTGGGTTTTGAAATGCAGGAAGTTGGCACGGATTTTTTGGCCTTCACCTTCGGGACGTACCGTCATTTCATAGATTTCGTTGTTGCCGTAATGCCCGCAGTTGCCGCCAGAAGGGAAGAACAGGCCGCGGCAGTCGGGAACCACCACTTCGCCGTTCTGAATCGGGATGGCGTGGTACACGTCGATGAAATCTTCCTTGGTGAAACTGCTGGTTTGGCCGTTGACATCAGTGACGCTTAGGGTAACGCTAAAGCATCCTGGTGTTTCATAAATGACGTTCGG
Source organism: uncultured Bacteroidales bacterium (assembly GCA_947305795.1). GTDB lineage: Bacteria > Bacteroidota > Bacteroidia > Bacteroidales > F082 > Limimorpha. The sequence continues at coordinate 8,908 of CAMZEK010000004.1, forward strand.
ATTTCGTTCAGTGGATGTGGATGGGGTTCCACCTTCAAACTGCCATTCCCAACCGACGATGCTCAACCCTTGGCTGAGATTGGTAAACTTGACCGTCGACCCCACCGTGACCAGTTCCTTTTCAGCGTCGAAACCTACTTTCAAAGGTGTGCTGGGAATGGGAGTCAATTGCACATCTTGCACAACGGCTTCGCCATCGCTGATGCTGATGGTAATCGTCTGTGGCTCATAGCCGTATGCGGAATAAGTAATGCTATATGTGCCGCCCTTGATGGGTCTGTGATAGTCGCCGACGGGCAAATGCGAGCTGACTTCCGAGCCGTGATGGTCGTGCCCCGCAATGCTGACGGTGGCCTCAATCGGTTCGCCCGTTTCGGCATCAGTGATGGTGCCGTGGATGCCGTTGAGGCACTGCTCCATGTAGCTTAACAGGCTGTTGTGGTTGAAGTTCCAAAACTTGGGCATTTGATTCGCCGGTGGGGTGTAGACTCGAGAAAGTTCGATAGTGACTTCCCTGCATTGCTGGTAATAGTTCATGTAGTCCTGTCGGCCTCCGCTAATCATATACCAATTGCAACCGCGCACGATGCCATCGTTGAAGTTGGTCATGTAGATGCTGTCGATGGCGTAACAGGCTTCATGGACAAGGTCGGCGTATTGGCGGCAAACCATTTCCCACCAAGCGTCATCGGCTGAAAGTTGTGTGAGGTTGTCCCAAGGGTAGTTCACCACTTCAGAACCTGTATGGAAATTGGCGGCCATGGTGAATTTGTACTCTTGTGCAAGATTCATAAGCCATTGGGCTTCATCCTGATAACACCAGTCGCCATCGGGATGTGGACCTGCAACGAAGTCAGGATAATGGCGGTTGAGTTCCACATCGTTGGCGTTGTTGCGGCGTGCGCCGTCAATGGTGTGGTTGCCGCCATAATAGGTGCCGTCAGGGTTGGTGTTTGGACAGATGAAGATGTCCAAGTTGTTGACTAAGTTCAAAATACGTGCGTCATTGCTGGTGCAGAGTTCGTCGATGAGGTGGAGCATTAACATATAACCGGTCGTTTCATCGCCGTGCATAGTGGAGGTGTAGAGGAACTTCGGTTTGCCGTCGGGCTGTCCGTTATTGATGCGACAAAACATGAGTTTGCGCCCGCTGGCCAAGGTGCCGAGTTCGAAATAGGTGCAGCGGTCGGGATGCTCTGCGGCAAAAGCTTGCATCATGCTTTCGTAAGCCTCGTAGGTCGGATAGGCGTCCCAATCGTAGGCCTCGCGGTGGCTGCCATCCCACATGACGTGCGTTTCAAGCAGCGAAGGCGGCATGAGCAAATGGGGTTGATAGCCGCGCTCAATGAGGAGGTTGTATTGGTTGGAGTTGGCGTAGCAAACCACGGTCTTGCCATCGGTGCCGTCAACGGAGCAAAGGTCGCTGATAGATTGAATTTCAGTGGGTTGCTGAACGGTAAGGGTGAAGAAATACTCTCCACGGCTCCGCATAAGCTGTTCCAAGTCTTTTTGGCTGTTTTGAGCCAATAGACTGCTGCAAACCGTTACAGAAAGGATGAATAGGAAATGACGCAAGTGTCTCATTTTGAGCTTTATTCGATGGTGATTTTTTCAACTTTGCTTCCGCTTCCGCTGATGATGTGGAGGAAGTAGATGCCTTTTCCCTGTTGGGTTTGGATTTGGACGGAGCCTCCGTCTTTTTGGCCAGCGATGACGAGTTGTCCGAGGCTGTTGTATAGCTCGAAACGGAAGGGTTCGGCCACTTCGATGGTGAAACTGCCCTTGCTGGGATTGGGGTAGATCGAGAATGTGTGGCTTTCTTCCGGCACCGACATAGGTCTGACAGTGATAGTAACTTCGCCAGCCGCTGTGTTGCCGTCTGTGTCGGTAACGGTGACTTTATAAGTCGACTCAGGTTCAAGCTCGGGTGTGACGACAGGATTGGCTATGGTCGGGTCGCTGATGGTGCCTTCATTGGCGGAATCGGCAGGTTCCCAAAGGTAGTTGTACACACCTGTGCCGCCTGTGGTAAACACTGAAAGTTGGCTACTTTCACCTAACAGGATGGTTTCTGGGTCGGCGAAAACCTCTAATTCAATCGGGTCATAGCCAATGCCGAGGCAATGAATCCGGGCAACCCAGCCGCTTTGGTTGACGCCGTAATCAGAAGTGAAGTAGAAGGTCAGTGCGCCTTCGGGGTTGGTGGCGGTCACGGTACCTGGCGAGTTGGCCCCCGTGTATTCGCCGATTTGGGAAGCATCGGTGGAAGTCCCGTCATAGATAGAAAGGAAGTCGTAGTTGTTTTCGAGCGAAAACTCCTCAAAGACAGCTTCCAACATTTCGCCGGGCGTGGCGGGCAGGAAGGTCATCGTGTAGTCTTTCCGGTCGCTGTAGTTGCCGATTGGACCGCCGTCGTCATAGAACATGGCGTTGCAGGTCTCGATAGTGCCGTTATGCATGTTGTAGGCCTCGCTCACGTGAATGTAGTTGTGCTTGGTGACGGTCTCGCTCTCGCCGTTGGCGTTGGTGACGGTCAGGGAAACGTCGTAATGGCCGATTTCATTATAGGTGATTCCCGTGGGATTCTGCACGTTGGAGGTGGCAGGTTCGCCGCCTTCGAAAGTCCATTCCCAACTGACCAAGTTGGCACCCCAAGTCTGGTCGGTGAAATTGACGCTGCCGTGAAGCGCGACATCGGTCATGTTGGCCGTGAAGTCGGGGATGATGCCCTCGCCAGCTTCGAGTTGCACGTTCAAGGTAACGGTCTCATAATCATCGACGGTAACGATTTCTTCATGCGGATAATAACCGCTGGCTGTGAAAGTTACAGTGTAAGTGCCGCCCTTGATGGGACGATGATAATCACCTGCCGGCAGATGGCTTTTTACGACGGAATACATGTCGTCGTGGCTCGTAATGGTGACGGTGGCTTCAATGGGAGTGCCCGTGGCCATGTCGGTCACGGTGCCGTGGATGCCGTAAATGCATTGGTTCATGTAGGCGAAAATCGAGTTCTTGTTGTAGTTCCAGAAGTTAGGAAGTTGGCTACCATAAGGCAGTTTGGTGTTCGAACATTCGATGGTCAACTCGCGGCATTGGGCGTAGCCGTTCATGTAGTCCTGACGGCCTCCGCCAATCATGTACCACTGTGCACCGTTGGTGATGCCGTTGTTGTATTCGGTCATGTAATTCGGGTTCACCTGATGGGTCAGGTCGGCGTATTCGTGGCTGATGAGCTGATACCAAGCATCATCGGCGTGGAGGGTATAGGTGTTGTCCCACGGATAGTTCATCACCTCGGCACCACCGTGATAGTTGGCACCCATCACAAAGGCATTCTCATCTGCAAATTGCATGAACCATAAAGTCTCTTGTTGGTATTCCTCTCCGTCGGGATGTGCGCTGCCGTGGGGGTCGGCATAGTTGCGGTTCATGTCCACGCCGTTGGCGTTGTAGCGGGTGGCGCCGTTCACGTTGTTGTTGCCTGCATGATAGGTGCCGTCGGGATTGGTATTGGGGCCAATATAAAGATCAATGTTCTCCATAATGGTCTGGACTTCAGGCTCGTTCGGGTTCTCAAGCAGGTAGTCGATGAGGCGGAGCATGAGAATCCAGCCTGTGGTCTCATCGCCGTGTATCGTGCTGGTATAGAGAAACTTGGGTTTGCCTTCGCCCGAGCCGTTGTTGAGGTGGGCAATCAAAATTTTGCGGTTGCTTGGAAGTGTTCCAAGTTCGATGATTTCGCATTTGTCGGGGTGGTCGGTGGCGAACTGGAACATCATGTCCTCGTAGGCTTCGTAAGTCGGATAGCTGTCCCAATCGTATTCCGCACGATTGCTGCCGTCCCACATGGCGACTTCCTCAAGCAGCGATGGGGGAGTCTGAAGCGTTATCTCGTATCCAAGTTTTAGGAAATTGGCGAAAGCTTTGTTGTTGGCATAGGCCGTGACCAAATTGCCGTCGATGTGGTCGACTGAAATGGTGCGGGCAATGGCGTTCAGGTCGTCGTTGCCGTTCAAATTAAAAGTGAAATAATACTCATTGCGCTCTTGCATGAGCTGGCTCAGTTCTTGTTGGCTCTTCTGAGCGAAAATGCTGCCACAAATCAAAGTGGCCAAAAGGATTACAAAATAACGTAAAGTCTTCATTATTATGGATTTAATATTTAAAGATTCAAAATTTAAAGATTTCTAATTTCAAGATTAACTTCAAACTACAAACTACAAACTTTCAACTGTTTCCATTCTTCAATAATCTCGGCTTCCACTTTTTCGTTCACGGGCACCAAAGGCAGACGCAATACGTTCTTGCACAGCCCGATATGGCTCATTAGGCACTTGATTCCAGCGGGGTTGCCGTCGGCGAAGATGAGTTGGTTCATGCGTAGCATGGCATAATGCAGTCGTAGGGCTTCGTCGGTGCGACCTTCTTTCATGGCGTGCATCATGCGGCTGAAAGGCTTGGTGTAGGCGTTGGCCGCGACCGAAATCACGCCTGTGGCGCCAAGAGCCATCAGGGGTTGGGTGATGCCATCGTCGCCAGAAAGCAGGTCGAAATCGGCGGGCTTGTCGCGCAATATCTCCATGATTTGCTGCAAGTTGCCCGAGGCTTCCTTCACGGCGATGATGTTGGGATGTTGGGCCAATTCCACGCAGGTGGCGGCTTGCAGATTGACGCCCACGCGCCCCGGCACGTTGTAAACCACCACGGGAACGGGACTGGCATCGGCGATGGCCTCGAAATGGGCCTTCATGCCGCGCTGGTTGGGCTTATTATAATAAGGTACGACGCTCAAAATGCCTTGGATGCCCGTAAAATCTTGGCTTTTAATGGCTTCGATGACGGCTTGCGTGTTGTTGCCACCCATGCCGAGCATGACGGGCAAGCGTTTGGCGTTGGTTTCAAGTATCGTGTTGATTACCAATTGTTTTTCTTGGCTTGAAAGGGTAGGGGCTTCGGAAGTGGTGCCCAAGACGACCAAAAAGTCCGCGCCGTTGTCGATGACATGATTCACGATACGTTTCAAGACTTCCACATCGACGGAAAAGTCGTTCTTGAAGGGGGTCACCAAGGCGATGCCTGTGCCTTTGAAGGGATTGTTTTTCATGGTTTTAGGGTTTAAGGTTGCGGTCCGGAAAGGGCTTGAAGGTAGTTGTGCAGCACATGGATGTTCGAAACGGGGTCGGCAGCCCTGGCGTTTTCGATGACCAAGTCGTAGATTTTCAGGTGCTCGCTTTGGTGGAAGCACACCCTGAAATCCGATTTGGGCAAGGTGGAGATGTAGTCGCTGATGTCGCCGTTCTTGACGGCCATGTTCACTATCATGTTGCTTGACGGCAACTTTCTGATATACTCGTGTTTATCGGGTTTCAGCACGCTCATGAAACCGAAATCCTTGGGCGTGATTTCATTGTAGAGGTCGCTCTGCAAGACGTTGTCCGACATCTGGTTGCATAGAATCAGGAACCCGCAGCGGGTGGTGCCGAACAAGGCTTTCACGCTGCTTTCGATGCTTCTCACGATGCTTCGGTCGCTTTCGTCAAGAATAATCAAAACGGAGCCAATGCGCTGAGGATTAGGCATTTTGCCAGTCTTTTTCTCCGCAAGGTATTGGCCCAACGCACGGCGCAAAGCCCTGTTTCTGATGTTGGACAAAAAATTCATGCTGCAAAGGTAGTTTATTTATGCGAAATGGAACGCAATTTCCTTGAAAAACCTTATTTTTGCATTCCGTTTTCGCGGGCTGACGAAAGCTCCGATTATCAAATTGTTTGAATTAGAAATATATGATTATCACTGTTTTGGGTAGCGGAACTTCACAAGGTGTGCCAGTTATCGGCTGCACATGTCCCGTGTGCCGCTCGAACGACCCGCGCGATAAGCGGCTGCGCACCTCTATCCTGATTCAGACCGATGAGGTGACGGTGGCTGTGGATGCCGGTCCCGACTTCCGCCAGCAGATGTTGCGCGAGAACGTCACCAAGCTCGACGCGGTGCTGATTTCGCACGAGCACAAGGACCACATCGGCGGTCTCGACGACTTGCGACCTTATATTTTCAAGCAGCAGAAGCCCATGACGCTTTATGTGGCCGACACTGCGCTGCCTGAAATTAAGCGGGAGTATTCCTACGCCTTTGACGCGCATCCTTATCCGGGTGCCCCGACCTACGACATACGCCGTTTGGACGAAACGCCTTTCGATTTCGGCGACCTGCACATCATCCCGATAAAACTGAAGCATTTCACCTTGACTTGCTATGCCTTCCGCATCGGCAATTTCGCCTATGTCACCGACCTGAGCGAGATTTCCGAAGAGGCGATTGAAAAGCTGCAAGGTGTTGAATACCTGATTATTGAAGCGCTTCAAAAGAAGAAACACTATTCACATCTCACCTTGGACGAGGCGATTGAAATTTCCCGAAGGGTGGGCGCGAAAAAGACCTGGTTCACGCATTGCAGCCACAGCATGGGTCTCGCCGCCGATGTCAACCACGAACTCCCCGAAGGCATGATGCTCGCCTATGATGGACTGAAAATCCAGATTAAAACCTGAATATGAACGCTTTGCGTCGTTGCGAGGAGCGTAGCGACGAAGCAATCTAGACAATAGATTGCCACGCTTCGCTCGCAATGACAGAAACGGAAATTAAACAACTAAACAACTGAAAACTAAACAACTAAATATGAAATCCACTTATTCCCAAAGACTCATCAAACTCGCCGACCTCAACCATCATCAGACCTTTTTTGCAGGTCGTTGCTCCGAGTATTTCTTGGAAAGTTCCTATTTCGCTGTGGCGCAGTACGTTGACACGAAGGATACCGTCCTTTTGGTGCTCCACGGCATCGACTTCAAGTTTCCTATTTTCGCGGGCGACATCGTCACTTTCGAGAGCAAGGTAATCGCCGCCGGCCGCAGCACCCTGACGGTTTACACAAAAATGTACCGCAGTCGCGAGCCTGAAAAAATCGCTGCCGACGGCTTCGCCACCTTCTCCTATTTGGATGAGAACCATCATTCCAGACCGCATGGCATTACCATCGAACCCGAAACTGAAGAAGAAAAATTCTTGCAACAGCAGGCTTTGGAGGTGATGGAGGACTCGAAAAAGCGGGCTAAGGCAATGAATCAGAGGCTTTAAAGCCTTTTAGCACAAGAGATTGCGGGTCTTCGCCCACAATGACTCCTATAGTGTTAAGGTTGTCGTATAGGTAAATGTTGGGTGATAATTAGGACATTAGGACCTTTTGTCATAGCAGCAACTCCTTCGGATAGCAAATAAAATGCTTCACCACAGGCTGCGAGAGCACCGAAATATTGAGTTGGTCGGAGGCCTCGCTGATGTCCTTCATCGTGCCGTCTTTGTATAAGATGTTGATGGCAGGCTTCTTGGGGTGGTAGGCGTGGTTCGACGAAACGCCCTGCAATAGCGCGAAATCCGCTTCCTCCAAAGACCAACCATAGTATTTGGCAATCTTCTTCCGAATGTCCTTGATATAGTTTGGGTCAAATTCACTATCGCGCATCTCAATTCTGAATAAATGTCTGTCCGTCAACCTTCTGCAAAGCTCTGAGAGCACACGGTCTGGGTCGTTGCGCCAGGCTTTCACAGCGGTCATCACGTCATAGTCGTCTAATTGGCAGAACTGGTCGAGGACGAAATCGCGGTCGTGGCTGCCGTCAAAAGCGTTTTGATTTTTCAGGAAGAACGACAGGGCGGGGGTGGCAAACAAATCGCGTTCTTGGCTGAGCATCTTGGCGCGTTTCAGCACCTTCATCAGTGTGTATTCCGCGCTCAACACGGCCTTGTGCATATACACCTGCCAATACATGATGCGCCGCGCCACCAAGAAACTCTCCACGGAATAGATGCCCTTCGCCTCGATAGCCAATTCATTGCCAACGACTTCCATCATCTCCAACAATCTTTCCGCGTTCACGCTGCCCTCGGCTACACCAGTGAAAAAACTATCGCGCTTCAGGTAATCGATTCTGTCCACATCCAACTGACTGGAAATCAGTTTGCTGAGAAAACCTTTGGGGTGTTTTCCCGTGAAAATATCGATGGCCTTGTCTAAACGTCCGCCGTGGATTTCGTTGAACTTTTGCATTACCATCAGCGAAAGTTCCTCGTGCGAGACGCCCTGCACGATGCTGTTTTCCAAAGTGTGCGAGAACGGCCCGTGACCGCTGTCGTGGAGCAAAATGGCCAACGAAGCTGCTTCAAGTTCCTCATCTGTAATCTCATAGCCTTTGCCGCGCAGCAGTTGGATGGCGCGCCGCATGAGGTGCATGGTGCCGAGGCTGTGGGCAAAACGGGTGTGGTTCGCGCCTGGATACACCAAATTGGTCATGCTGACCTGCTTGATGCGCCTAAGTCGTTGGAAATAAGGGTGTTCGATGATGTCGAAATGTAGTTCGTCGGGGATGCTGACGAAGCCGTAAATCGGGTCGTTGAAGATTTTCTTTTTGTTGGAGGAAGTGGCCATGGACTTCAAAATTTGCTGCAAAGGTAATGCTTTTTTCCGTTCAATCAGCTTCCAGAAAGCATGTCATTTCTGCGGAAGGCTGTGCGAAGGCATTGAATCTATGCTTTGAAAGCATATTATCGATTGTCGACCTCCAATAGATTCCCTCTATCGCACACGCCAACGTCGGAATGACATCGGAGGTCGGGTGATGTAGAGTGTACAATCAGGCTTCCGAGAGCATGTCATTCCTGCGGAAGGCTATGCGAAGGCATGGAATCTGTGCTTTGAAAGCATATTATCGATTGTCGACCTCCAATAGATTCCCTCTATCGCACACGCCAACGTCGGAATGACATCGGAGGTCGTGTAATGTAGAGTGTACAATCAGGCTTCAGAAAGCATGTCATTCCCACGCAGGCTTGTGTGTGAGCGGGAATCTATGCTTTCTGAAGCCAACCCAAAAAAGTTTATTCTAATAAAACAAAAATCTAATCTTTGCGTTACCTCAATATAAATACACAAACTATGGACAAAACGACAATCCTTTGGGCCGACGACGAGATAGATCTTCTCAAGCCCCATATCATGTTTCTGGAACAAAAAGGCTATGAGGTAGTTACGGCCAATAGCGGCTCCGACGCCATTGACCTCGTGCGCCAGCGCCATTTCGACATTGTATTCCTTGACGAGCAGATGCCGGGCATTTCAGGCATCGAGGCGCTTGAAGTCATCAAGCGCGAATATCCCAACTTGCCTGTGGTAATGATTACCAAGAGCGAGGAGGAACGCATCATGGAGGATGCCATCGGTTCCAACATAGCGGATTACCTCATCAAGCCCGTTAATCCGAATCAGATTCTGCTTTCGCTGAAACGCAACCTCGAAAACAAGAAACTCCGCGACGAGAAATCAACGATGAGCTACCAGCAGGAGTTCCGCAAAATCAGCATGGACCTCAACAACAACCTCAACTTCGACGAGTGGGTTGATTTGTATAAGAACTTGGTGCGCTGGGAGTTGGAACTGCAAAAATCCACCGACGAAGGCATCAAGGGCATCCTCGCTGACCAAAAACAGGAGGCCAACACGCAATTTACACGCTACATCGAGCGAAACTACATCGACTGGATTCAAGGTCGCTCGGAGAAGCCGGTCATGTCGCATACAGTGGTGCGCGACAAGGTGATTCCGCGCCTTGACGACAACGACAAACCGCTGTTTCTCATCGTGATAGACAATCTGCGCTACGATCAATGGAAGGCCATCCAACCGCTGATTGAGAACTACTTCCGCGTGGAGGCCGACGACATTTATTACAGCATCCTGCCTACCACTACGCAATACGCCCGAAATTCCCTTTTCGCCGGACTGATGCCCCTTGAAATCCGCCGCCGCTATCCCAAATGGTGGGTTGATGAGGAGGACGAAGGCACCAAAAACCAGTTTGAGGGCGAACTCTTGGGTGAACAACTGAAGCGCTTCGGCAAGAACATCAAATACTCTTATAATAAGGTGTTGAACTTGCAGGCAGGCAAGAAACTTTATGAGCAGATGGCCAACCTGATGCCTAACAAGCTGAATGTCATCGTTTACAACTTCGTCGATATGCTCTCGCATGCCCGTACGGAAATGGAAATCATTCGCGAACTGGCCGACGACGAGGAAGCCTATCGCTCACTGATGTACTCCTGGTTTGAGCATTCCAGCCTCTTCGACATGATGCGCTTCATCGCCGAGAAGGGCTGCGATATGGTCATCACCACCGACCACGGATCGACCTACGTCGAAAAGCCCGTTCGTATCTTGGGCGATAGGGAAGTGAACACCAACCTGCGCTACAAGTATGGTAAAAACCTGAAATACAATCCGAAAGAGGTCTTCGAGGTAAAAGATCCCGAGAAGATTTTCCTGCCCAAGGTCAACTTGAGCACGACATACGTCTTCGCTGGTGAGAGCGACTTCTTCGCCTACCCGAACAACTACAACTATTACGTCAGTTATTACCGCAACACCTTCCAGCACGGCGGCATATCGATGAGCGAAATGCTGATTCCCGTGACGCATTTGACTGCTAAGCGTTGATTCTTTGTCACAAAACTCTCAAAACCTACAAAACTTTTTTATTATTAGGGCGGCTTCGCAACCGCTTGTCATTGGAAAGCCGCCAGTTGGCAGGCTTTCCTTCTTTTACAATGATGTTTTGCAAGTTTTGCAGGTTTTGTGATGAAATAAAGGCTATCTTTGCAGCGAAAATCACTTGCAATGAAGGATAAACAGTTCAAAATAAACAATGTAGAAGTCCTAACCGAGGTTTCTGATTACCTGATTTCCCTGCGTGAGGAGGCTGATGTCATAGCTTTTTATGGCTCAATGGGCGCAGGCAAGACTACGCTAATCAAGAATCTATGTCACCGAATGGGAGTCACCGATGAGGTGAACAGCCCGACATTTGCCATAGTCAACGAGTATGTTACTGAGGAAGGAGAATCGGTCTATCACTTTGATTTTTACCGTATTAAGAAACTGGAAGAAGCTTACGACATCGGCTACGAGAACTATTTCTACAGCGGCAATCTCTGCCTCATCGAGTGGCCTGAAATGATTGAACCTTTGCTGCCCGAAAAATACATCCGTGTGGAGATTCAGCACGGCGAGACGGACGATGAACGTGTGATTACCTGTAGATTGTTGACTGAAAATGAGTGATTTGAGAATAAACATAAACCAAGCCTTAGAACGCATAGATTCCCGCCAGCGCACAGCCCAACCTTGGAATGACATGCATACTGAGGCTTCTGAAAGCATGTCATTCCAGCGTGGGATGGCGCGAGGCATGGAATCTATGCTTTCTGAAGCCTCTCAAGTTTTCATCTTGACTGATGAAAATGTAGCTCCATTCTGGTTGCCCGAAGTGGCCTATTGGTTGCATTGCGATTCGGCAACCGACATCGTCATCAAGGCGGGAGAGCAGTACAAAAACCTGCAAACTGTTCAGCGGATTTGGAAAACCTTGATGAAGCATCATGCCGACCGTAACGCCTTGCTAATCAATCTCGGAGGAGGTGTAATCACCGACTTGGGCGGTTTCGCGGCTTCGACTTACAAACGTGGCATCAAGTTTATCAATGTTCCAACAACTTTGCTTGCGATGGTGGATGCAGCGATAGGGGGGAAGACGGGCATCGATTTTGGCGGCGCGAAAAACCAACTCGGCACTTTCGCCGAAGCAGAGGAAGTGCGGATTAAGCCTGTCTTTCTGACGACACTGCCCGAAAGGGAACTGCGTTCAGGTTTGGCCGAAATGCTGAAATACGGCTTTATCGCTGATTCCAAGTTGTTGGAAATCAATTTGGAAAACTATCAAGATTTCATTTTGCGTTGTGATGAAATCAAGCGTGAAATCGTGAAGCAAGACCCGACCGAAAAAGGTTTGCGAAAGATTTTGAACTTCGGTCATACCATCGGTCATATCATTGAAAGTCATTGTCTTACAACGGATTATCCATTGCTTCATGGCGAGACGGTGGCTTTGGGAATTTGCGCGGCTTTGTGGATTTCAGTGCAGCAATGCGGCCTTGATGAAAAAGTGCTGCAAACCTTTGAAAATCAGTTGCCTATGTTGCTTTCGGAGGCCGAAATTAGACTTTCAGATGCTGACATTGAATCGATTTTGACCTATCTCGTTCATGACAAGAAAAACAAAGGTGATAAACCGCAATTCGTTCTGCTTGAAGCGGTTGGGAAACCCGTTTGGGATGTGGATGTGAAGCCTGAAATAGTGAAACAATCTTTGTTATATATTATTAATAAGGTGTCGCGCCAATGAAACTGTACTGCGACATCCAACTGCCCGCCAGTAAGAGCGAAAGCAACCGCGCTCTGATGATTGCAGCCTATGGTGGCTTTGCTCCTGATTTCCAAGATCTTTCTGATTCCAATGATACACTGGTTTTGGCTGAAGCCTTGAGCAGTTTGCCTTTTATGTCATTCCAGCGTGGCATTGTGCGTCGGAGGGAATCTATAAAAGTCAGCTCTTCGATTATCAACATCGCCGATTGCGGCACGGCAGCGCGTTTCCTGACCACTTTTTTGGCTTGTCATTCAGGCCGTTGGCTCCTGACGGGCACGGAGCGCATGAAACAGCGCCCTTTCAGGCCGTTGGTGGAAGCATTGAGAAATTTGGGAGCAAGCATACAATATGCTGAAAAAGAGGGCTTTCTGCCCTTGCAAATCGAAGGGAAAGCGATTTCGGGCGGTCAAGTCCGAATCGACATGAGCCAGAGCAGCCAGTTTGCATCGTCTTTGCTGTTGGCAGCTCCGATGTGGGCGCAGGGCCTTGAAATAGAGTTGCTTGGCATTCTCAGTTCCTTGCCTTATTTGAACATGACTATGTCCATAATGCGGCATTTTGGAGCTGAGGTAGAGCAAAAAGGGCAAACAATTATTGTCAAACCAAAGCCATATCAACCGAGAAGGTTCAAGGTTTCTTCTGATTGGAGTGCAGCCTCGTATTGGTACGAAATGGCGGCGTTGAGCGAGGATTGTGAGATAAAACTGAGGTCCCTGAGCTTGTCGAAGGGCCGTCCTAATCTGCAAGGCGATGCTGTCGTTGCGGAATGGATGAAGTCGTTGGGTGTCAATACTATAGAAACAGAAGATTCGCTCATTTTGCGGAAAATTCCCTTCGAAAAACGTCCTCTTTCCTTTGATTTTTCCGCCCATCCCGACTTATTCCCGACGATGGCTGCCACCTGCGCCGGATTGCGACTTGAAGCGCGTTTTTCGGGTGTCGCCAACCTGGTTTTGAAAGAGTCTAATAGGGTGGAAGCAATGCAATCGGAGTTGGATAAAATCGGTGCAAAGTTTAAGTATCAATCTGAAAATGAGCTTGTTTTGATACCTTCAAGTCGGCTTCCTTTTTTCGAAAAGCCCTATCCTTTGCGTTTTGAATCGCATGGCGACCATCGCATTGTGATGGCGTTGGCGCCTTTGGCCGAAAAAGTCGGTAGCCTTATCTTTGACCATCCTGAAGTGGTCGAAAAATCGTATCCTAACTTTTGGACAGAAGCCTCATTTTTGCTCTTCTAGAAACGGGAAATGTGCAAAATCGAGGCTTTCTTTGCGGTTGAAAGAAAAAAATTCCTACTTTTGCAAAATTAATCAAAAAAGCCATGACTGTTGAGCTGTTTGTTCCTTGTGTCATTGACCAGTTTTTCCCCGAAGTGGCGGTCAGCACCATGAAAGTGCTTGAACGTGCCGGGGTGGAAGTGGATTACAATCCAGAACAGACCTGTTGCGGAAGATTCGCTTATAATGCTGGTTTTGTGGAAGATGCAAAGGATTTGGGCGACAAGTTCCTCAACGATTTCTCGAATGCCAATCCGATGGTCGCACCTTCGGCGGCTTGTGTGCATTACATCAAGAAACGCTTCCCAGAATTGTTTTTCAATACTGCCAATCATTTGAATTTCAAGAAGATGGTAAACAATATCTTTGAGTTGACTGATTTCTTGGTGAACCAGTTGCATTTCGATGATTTTGGGGCTGAGTTTCCGCATAAGGTAACGTTTCACGATAGTTGCAGTGCCTTGCGTGGATTGGGTCTGGGCAAGGAAGCGCGACAGCTTTTGTCGAAGGTTAAGGGTTTGGAACTCATTGAGATGAAGCAGACAGATATGTGTTGCGGCGCTGACCTTTCACTGCAAATGAACCACGAACCGATTGCCGTGGGTATGGCCAACCATAAGGTCAAGAACGCATTGAATACTGGGGCGGAGTATATCGTCTCCACGGATATGACTTGCCTGATGCATCAAAAGTCATTCATCGAGAAAGAGGGACTTCCCATCAAAGTGATTCATATCGCGGATGTGCTTGCATCAGGTTGGGAATGAAAAAATTAGAGTACATGAAGTGTGATCAGAGTGACAAATACTATATCCACGAGAGTAGCTACGTCGATGACAATGTGAGCATCGGCGAAGGCACCAAAATTTGGCATTTTTGTCACATTCAATCGGGTGCGGTGATTGGCGAAAAATGCTCGTTTGGGCAGAACGTGAACGTGGGCAACAATGTGAAAATCGGCAACGGCGTTCGTGTGCAGAACAACGTTTCGATTTACGAAGGCGTTGAAATTGAGGATAATGTGTTTTGCGGACCGAGTTGCGTCTTCACCAATGTGACCACGCCGCGCGCGCATTTTCCCGTCCATGGTGTGTATGCCAAGACCAAAATTTGCGAGGGAGCTTCCTTGGGAGCCAATTGCACGGTGGTATGTGGCCATACCGTCGGCAAAAGCGCCCTCATCGCGGCGGGTGCCGTGGTGACCAAGGACGTGAAGCCCTACGCGCTGATGGTCGGTGTTCCTGCGAAGCAAATTGGCTGGGTGTGCGAATGCGGCCAACGCTTGGATGCCACGTTGCAGTGCTCTTGTGGACGTAAATACAAGGAAATCAATGGGCAACTGGAAGAGGAGAGGAATGTGGAATAACTGAATAACTAAACAACTGAACAACTTTCAACTAACGAAGATGCAATTCAGAGATTTAAAAGCTCAATATACCGCCCTGAAAGACGAGATGGACAAGGCCATTTTGGAAGTAGTCGCGTCGAGTGCCTATGTCATGGGGCCGAAAATCAAGGAGATGGAAACCGCTTTCGCCGACTATGTTGGTGTGAAGCATTGCGTGGCTTGCAACAGCGGCACCGATGCCCTTTTGCTCGCACTGAAGGCGTGGGACGTGACGGCCGGCGACGCTGTTTTCGTGCCGAGTTTCACTTTCTTCGCTTCAGCGGAAGTGATTGCCATGCAAGGCGCTACGCCTGTTTTCGTTGATGTGGACAAGGACACGTTCAACATGGATGTGGCCGACCTTGAGCACAAAATAGAGCAGACCAAAAAGGCTGGAAAACTGACGCCTCGCGTTATTATTGCTGTAGACCTATTCGGTCTGCCAGCTGACTTCATGGCTGTCCGAAAAGTGGCTGAAAAACATGGGCTCTACGTGCTTGAAGATGGTGCCCAAGGTTTCGGCGGTCGCATCGGCGAGCAAAAAGCCTGCACCTTCGGTGACATTTCCACCACCTCGTTTTTCCCGGCCAAGCCTGTGGGTTGCTACGGCGATGGTGGCGCAGTGTTCACTAACAACGATAAGTGGGCCGAACTCATGGATTCTTATCACATCCATGGCAAAGGCAGCGACCGTTACGACAACATCCGCATCGGTATGAACTCGCGCATGGACAGCATTCAGGCAGCCATTCTGTTGGTCAAATTGAAGGCTTTCAAGGAATACGAGTTGGCTGATGTCAACAAGGTGGCGGCTCGTTACACTGAAAAGCTGAAAGATGTAGTGAAGACTCCAATCGTGCCCGAGGGTTTTTATTCCAGTTGGGCGCAATACACCATTCAGGTTGGAAACAAGGAAATTAGAACGGGTTTGCAGGCCGCTTTGAAAGCTTTGGACATTCCGACGGCCATTTATTATCCCATTCCAATGCACCGTCAGACGGCCTTCAACTATTTGAATCCCAACGAGAACCAATGCCCTGTTTCTGACAAGTTGGCTGATACAGTGCTTTCATTACCGATTCATCCATATCTTTCTGAGAAAGAGCAGGATATGATTTGTGAAACGGTTTGTAGTTTTCTGCGTAAATAACGGAAAAATGTATGGTCGATAAAGAGTTTTACAACGGTAAATCACGCAGATACAATTACGACAAGATGATGAAACATCTCATCGTGTCGGAAACGCGTCATGCACCGACGTTTGACTTCGACCATGCGCCAGACGAACTTCAGGAGTTGATACAGGTAGCCAAGCAACCTCGTGGCCCGGAACGATCAAAATGGTTGAACGATTTTGCGGCTAATTCATGGAAAGTGCCTGACGGTGAGGCGAATGTGCTTTTTGCTGAAGACCATTTGAATGCCATCCGTTACTTGAATCGGTATTTACGTGAAGCCAATAAAAAACTAAAACAGGATGGCTATTTTCTATGTGCCTTTGACACAGCGCAAAAACATAGGGCGCAAATTTTTAGCAGGCATGGCCGCGTTTTTGCTTATTTCATCTATTTCTTTGATTTTCTGTGGCATAGAGTGTTCCCCAAAGTTTTCCTAACCCGACGTTTCTATTATTTTTGCACAAAAGGTGTGAAAAAGGTATATCCTCGACCAGAGGTGCTGGGAAGATTATATTATTGTGGTTTTGAGGTGGTTGGTGAACAGTACATTCACGACCGCTATTGTGTAATTGCACAGAAGAAAAGACCGCCTTTAAGCGAACCATATACGTATGGACTATTTGTAAAGCTCCCGAGGGTAGGCAAGGACGGTAAGATTTTCAATGTGTTCAAATTCAGAACGATGTATGCCTATTCTGAATTTTTACAGAAGTACGTCTATGTGAACAATGATCTTGATTTGGGTGGAAAATTCAAGGATGACTACCGCATCACGGAATGGGGTCGTGTGATGAGAAAGTTTTGGATTGACGAGATTCCCATGTTTGTCAACATCATGGCTGGTCAAATGAAATTGGTGGGGGTGCGGCCGCTAAGCCAACAGTATTTTGATTTGTACACGCCTGATATGCAGCAACTTCGCATAAAGACAAAACCTGGATTGTTGCCGCCTTATTATGTAGACTTGCCTGAAACTTTGGAGGAGATTCAAGCGAGCGAGAAACGCTACATTGATGCCTATCTCGAGCATCCTTTCCGTACCGACTGGAAGTATTTCTGGAAAATCATCAACAATATCGTTTTCAAAGGGAAACGGTCGAGATAACAACTAAGATTTTCTTCACATTCATGTTGTTTTATTAAAATAATGTCTATCTTTGCACATGTTTTACCAGCTCAAGGATAGAGTTGGACTTATTGGTTACTGCTGAGATTGTCGGCTTGCTGCTAAAACGTTGAATCATGGATAATTATGCGCGTTGAATGTGAGTCAGAAAGCGGAGCTATACCAAAAAATCAATATTATTGTAGATGAATCAAACGAATGAAAACTGGACTACGGTCATCAAGCCTCAAAACAAGTTGCTTGAGGTCGACCTTAGGGAATTGTGGAACTATAGAGATTTGATTTCCCTTTTCATCAAGCGAAACATCATTACCCAGTACAAGCAGACCATTTTGGGCCCGCTATGGTTTGTGGTGCAACCCGCCTTGACGGTGATCATGTACATGATTGTGTTCGGTGGTATTGCTGGCATCCCTACTGATGGCGTACCGAGGCCGTTGTTTTATTTGGCGGGTACATGCTTGTGGAATTATTTTTCCGAGTGCCTCACAAAGACTTCCAACACTTTTGTGAATAATGCTGGTATTTTTGGTAAAGTCTATTTCCCAAGGTTGTCGATGCCTATAGCCGATGTGTTGTCAAACCTGTTGCGTTTTGGTATCCAATTTGGTTTCTTTATGATTATCTATATCATTTATGCCATCATTGGGGATTCGGGAGCACATTTCAACTGGTATGCCATGCTGTTCCCCGTGCTGGTCATCATGTTGGCAGGGTTGGCTTTGGGTTTCGGCATCCTGATTTCCTCGATGACTACCAAATACCGTGACTTGCAGGTGCTGTTCTCTTTCATCGTCCAGTTGTGGATGTACGCGACACCTATCGTTTATCCCTTGTCGCAGACTAAAGGCATGTATTGGAGCGGTATCCCAGTTCACAAACTGATGTGCTTGAATCCTGTGACGCCTGTGATCGAGACTTTCAAATACGGTTTCTTGGGTTGTGGCGACTTTGTGGGTTGGCGTTGGCTGATCTATAGTTTCGTTTTCATGGTGATCTTGCTTGGATTAGGCGTCGTTGTCTTCAACAAGGTTCAGAAGAGTTTTATGGATACAGTGTAAGTTAGTTGGAAGTTGATAGTTAGTAATTTTTAGTTTGAAGTTAGAGTAAAAATATGTCAACAGCAATAGAATTTAATAATATTAGCAAATTATACCGCTTAGGTTTGGTTTCGACTGGTACCTTGGCCCACGACTTGAAACGTTGGTGGACCATAAACATTCGACGACAGGAAGACCCGTATTTAATCATCGGTGAGACCAACGACCGTAGCACAAGAGGCGGAAGTGATTATGTGTGGGCTTTGAAAGACATCGATTTCAAAGTAGAGCAAGGCGATGTAGTGGGTATCATTGGGAAGAATGGTGCTGGTAAGAGTACTTTGCTGAAGCTTTTGAGCAAGGTGACAGCGCCGACTACTGGTGAGATTCGAGCCAAAGGCCGCATTGGCTCTTTGTTGGAGGTTGGCACAGGCTTCCACCCAGAAATGACAGGTCGAGAAAACATTTATCTCAATGGAGCCATTCTTGGCATGACCAAACAGGAAATTGCTAAGAAACTTGACGAAATAGTGGATTTCAGCGGTTGTGAGCGTTACATTGACACGCCCGTGAAGCGCTACTCCAGTGGTATGATGGTGCGGCTCGGTTTCGCTGTTGCAGCTCATCTCGACCCTGAAATTCTCGTTGTGGACGAAGTGTTGGCCGTTGGCGATGCCGAGTTCCAGAAGAAAGCCATTGGAAAGATGCAGGATGTGAGTAGAGGCGAAGGAAGGACGGTGTTGTTTGTGAGTCATAATATGGCGAGTGTTAGGGCCTTGTGCCGATATGGCCTTTTGCTGAAAAATGGCCATATTGATTGCTTTGGTAATATTTACGATGTGATAGATAAGTATTCAAATGAAGCTCTGACAAAGGATGGGAGTATACTTTCTTTAGTTGAATGTCATAACAACAATTTGATTATTGATAGCATTATTGTTAATGGAAGTCCTAATAGAGGTGTTTATTTGCATGGGGAAGATAGGGATTTATTAATTGAAGTGAATGGCGAGTTAATGAAGGCTCTTCCTTTGTCAATGGAATTGATAATCACTGATTTGAATTCCTTCCCTTTAATGACATATTCTACTTCCTATGGCAATTCACCTTTGTTTTCGAAGGGAAGGTTTTCTCTTTATGAAACAGTTCATCTGCCATCCAATATGAATGGAGGAACTTTTCTTGTGAATATTTATTTCACTAATTCGGGGAAAGAGGGATATATAGATATTCCTCGTGGTCTTTTTTTGGAAGTGGAAGGTCAGGCTACCTCTACAGGTAATGTGTTGATGTATTCTTCAGGATTAGGGTTACTGCATTTATGAAAAACAACATACGATATTTGATACATGCTTTTTACTTTCTATTGAGATTGATAAAGTCAAAAATAGGGGGAAGACTAAATAAACTGAGAGGATATGCAATATTCGGGAGAAAAAACGTGATAGTGTATCCTCATGTTGAGATGCCTAATAAGGGCGTGGTATGTGAAGGAAACAATGTGATTATTCATGCCAATGTTCGTCTTGAGTGTTCAGAACAATCTCTGATTCGTATTTCCAATAATGTTGAGATATTTGACCATTCTGTAATCCAATCATTAGGCGGAGAGATTAGTATAGGACAGAATGTAATTATTGGAGAATACACAACAATTCAGGCTCAAGCGAGTGTGATAATTGAAGATGATGTTCTTCTGGCATCTAAGATTCAAATAATAAGCAATTGTCATGTGTATGAGGATATTAGAATACCCATCAAATACCAGCAAAATATTTCAAAACCGATTATTATAAAAAAAGGAGCTTGGATTGGAATAAATACCACTTTGTTGTCAGGAGTTACCATAGGTAGGAACTCCGTGATAGGTGCAGGGTCTGTAGTGAACAGGGATGTTCCGGATTATACTGTTGTTGGTGGAACCCCCGCCCGTGTGTTAAAAAAATACAATATTTATTCTGGTGTTTGGGAAACTTATAAATAAAACATGTTGTCAAAAAAAATAGTTGTATTAACCCCTGTTAAAAACGAAGCATGGATTTTGCCATTGTTTTGTAAATCGGCCAGCATATGGGCTGATTATATCGTAATTGCTGATCAAGGCTCAACGGATAGTTCGCGTGAGATTGTAAAAGAGTTTTCAAAAGTCGCGCTGATTGAAAACGATTCACTTGACTTGGATGAGAATTACCGCGACAAAATACTATTAGAAAAAGCTCGCGAAATAGCTGGCACTAATGCCATCTTGTTTCGTTTGGATGCAGATGAAATCCTTACACCAAACTTTGAATCCACTGAATGGGATGAGATAAAACAATCACCCGCAGGAACCTTTTGGCGTTTCAAATGGTTGCAGTTATATCCTGGTTTTGCCTATTATTGGGAAAACAATACCGCCTTTGGGGTATTTGTTGATGATGGTAGGGAATATAATGGACATGGCATCATTCATTCTAGGGAAATATTTCCACGCACTGAGGAGGATGAGGAACATATTGCCTCAGAAATCCAATTACTTCATTTTCAATTTGTCGATTGGGCACGTATGCAAAGCAAGCATCGCTACTATCAATGTTTTGAACATATTACATTCCCAACGAAGAGTGCGATAGAAATATTTCGAAAATATCATTGGATGTATAATTCCGACTTGCCTCATACATCTGTTCTAAATAGTTGGATGGAGGGTTACGATAGATTGGGTATTGATTTGAAAGATATTTCTTTTGAAGAAGAATTTTGGTGGGACAAAAAAGTTGATGAATACCTTGCGACGTATTCTCCAAAGTGTTTTCGCCATTTTGAAACATACAAGCCTAGTAAACTTCTGTTTGCAAAGGGGAAAAATGTTTTCGACGTTTTGTTGTTGGCATACCTTGAATCCACTAAACGTATTTATAACAGGAAGAAAGGAATTCTGCGGAAAATTGTTCGGAAGATTGACCATGTCCTTCAATTCAAGTTTCACATTTAGTTATGAAAAACCGCATTAATCACCGATATTACTGGCCAAGACGGTTGCTATTTGTCGGAGTTTTTGCTTGAAAAATGATAAGTGGAGTTAGAGGAAGTGATAAAGCTGGTTTATGAGGATTTTTTGAATAATGACATGAGGGCGGAGAAATGAGACTATCCATCATTACTGTAAACCTGAACAACAAGGATGGTCTTCGGAAGACCATTGATAGTGTTGTATCCCAAACCTTTCAGGATTTTGAATGGATTGTGATCGATGGTGGCTCCACAGATGGCAGTAAGGAATTACTGGAGCAGTATGCCGACCACTTTTCCTATTGGGTGAGCGAACCTGACAAGGGGATTTATAATGCCATGAATAAAGGCATCAAAAAGGCCCAAGGAGAATACCTGCAATTTTTGAACAGCGGTGACTGGCTGGTGGATAAAACGGCCTTGGAGCGGTGTTTCGCACACAACTTTTCGGCGGATATTGCGTATGGGGATTTATATTTCTGTAATGGTGCAGAGAAAGAGGTGTGCCATTATCCTCAATCTGTAAGTTTTAGGTTTTTTTATTTGTCATCAATAGGACATCCCACTTCGTTTATAAAGCGGAGCATCCTGCGGGAAACATTATATGATGAGGGATTAAAGATAGTGTCGGATTGGAAGTTCTTTTTGGTGCAAGCCATGAGGAGTAAACGGTTTGAACACATTGATGAGATAGTTTGTTGTTTTGATACCAAAGGAATTAGTTCGGTTAATCCAGACTTGGCGAATCAGGAAAGACAAAGGGTAATAAGAGAGATAGTTCCTGAATTGATTGAGAAAGATTATATTAGAATGGATGAAATGGATGCTTTGTTGGGGGATCCTCGTGTTAAAAAAGTGCTTGAATACAGCAAGAAGAAAGTGCTGTATCGCAAAATGATTACTGCCAGTTTGAGCGTGATTGGTTTTATTGACCGTAGTTTTGGAAAAAAACGATAATGATATGCAGAAGCCGATAGTTTCTATTGTCGTGCCATGTTTTAAGAAAGCACAGTATTTGCCCGAGGCGCTGGATTCTATTCTGGCACAGACCTATCCAAACTGGGAATGTGTCGTTGTTAATGATGGATCGCCTGATTATACGGAGGATGTGGCTAGGGAATATTGCAAAAAGGATTCTCGTTTCCACTATTTAAGTCAATCGAATAAGGGAGTTTCGGCAGCGCGAAACAATGGGATTAGACAAATGGACGGAAAATACATCTTAGCTTTGGATGCTGACGATTGGATTTCTGATTCGTATTTAGAAAAGGCGGTTAATTATTTGGAAGCACATCCTGATGTTAGATTGGTGTATTCTAAGTATGAGTGCTTCGATGCGTCTCAGCGTATGGTTTGGAACCAAAAAGAATACACTTATGATGATTTTGTTATGGGAGATGTCGTGATAGTTTGTTCAGCAGTGTATCGACGAGATGATTTTAATAAAGTAGGTGGTTATGACGAGTCTATGCAAGGATTTGAAGATTGGGATTTTTGGCTGAGTCTGATAGCTCCAAATGATGTAGTATATAGAATTGAAGAATTGTTGTTTCATTATAGAAAAGATAGCTCTATTGTTGGTGAACAAGTAACTGAGAACGAAAGGTTTTATCGAAATCGTATTTGCGAGAAACATGAGAATATATATAAATCCCGATATGCTGACATCCTATTCTATTATAAGGCATATCAGGAATTGCATTATTTGAGAGGTGTGGAAAAAGTTTATTCTTCTCACGCATACCGTCTTGGGAAATTTTTGCTAAGGCCATTTTCCTGGATCAAAAGCAAGTTGGCATGATGTTTTCCATTATCACATGTTCCAGAAAACAGGGAATACTACTCGAGTTGAAGCAAAACATCGCTGAAACTATCGACTGTGACAATGAGTTGGTGGTCATCGACAATTCCGAGAATAGGTATAGCATTTTCGAAGCCTATAATGAAGGCATCCGCCGTGCCAACGGCGAGATTCTTTGTTTTATGCATGATGACGTGCTGTTCCGCTCGACTGGCTGGGGAAATGCAATAATCAACCATTTTAATGAAGATGAGCGAATCGGTTTGATCGGTTTTGCTGGAACGCACTTCCTGCCCGATACCCCTATGTATTGGTACAGCTCACCATTCGTATCGCAACGCAATCTGAACAATGACCAAGGGTGCGTAGAGGAACATTTCCATGAAGATTGGTTTGGCGAGCGCAACATCATTGACGTGGTTGCAGTTGACGGATTCTGCTTTTTTGCGAGAAAAAGTCTGTTCGAACAAATCGTTTTTGATGAAAAGACATTCCAAGGATTCCATCTTTATGATATGGACATCTGCATGCAGGTGATTCAGTCTGGGTATAAGGTTTGCGTATGCAGGGATGTGTTGGCTGAGCATGCTTGGTCAGAGAGTAAGCAATTTTCCAAACAGGGTGCTGGTCTTTTTATGGAAAATTTAGAGCATTTTACAAAAAAATGGCGAGGGACGTTGCCTGTCTATAAAGGTTTAAACTTGCCACCAGAAGTGTTTGAAAGGGTGAATGTGTTATTTGGTCAACTGTATGAAGCTAAACGAGTTCGAAATTCAAAAGCCTACCATTTGGGTAAAACTTTGCTCTCTCCTTTTGGATGGATAAAGAAATAATTGATTATGATTCCGAAGATTATCCACTACTGCTGGTTCGGTAAGGGTTTGATGCCCAAGTCGCAGAAAGACTGCATCAAAGGCTGGAAGAAACTGATGCCTGATTACCAGTTTATGCGCTGGGATGAGACCAATTTCGACTACACAAAGTATGAGGCATCAAAATACGCCTACGAGGTGAAGAAATACGCCCTTGTTTCCGATGTGTGTCGATACAATGTGCTGGCCGAGTATGGCGGCATCTATTTGGATACTGATGTTGAAGTGTTTCAGAGCTTTGATCGTTTCCTGGACTGTAATTTTTTCTCGGGCATCGAACTCTATAATGAGTTTGAATCCGAGCATATCGCTGAAAACTATTTGAATGAAGATGGAACAGCGAAGGTGTTTGATACCGATGTGCCGAGAATGGAAATCCTGACCTCTTCTATGGCGTGCAACCCAGGCAATGAGATGATATGCAAGATTCGGGATTATTACAACACGGTCGAGGTGGATGCTGACAAGGCTTTACATTACCGTGATTGGGTGAACAATGACCGTCTGGTTGCTCGTCATCTCACGCACTAT
Organism: uncultured Bacteroidales bacterium; assembly: GCA_947305795.1. Classification (GTDB taxonomy): domain Bacteria; phylum Bacteroidota; class Bacteroidia; order Bacteroidales; family F082; genus Limimorpha. Next base: position 33,434 of record CAMZEK010000004.1, read on the forward strand.
GGTTTCCGATACAAAAACGAAACACAGCGGCTTGAAAACAATATGGTGGTATACGGTACAGGCATTTTTGGACATGCTTTCTGCCCAGACAAACGATTCGAGGTTTCTTATCATCATAATGCGGCAACATGGGAATCGGAAAAATGGAATCGGTCGCAAAGAGAGGCCTTTTTTTTCGACAAAATCGGGCTGCTGCCACTTTACAAAAGATATAAAAAGTTGAAGAAAAGTATCAAAAGAGCATTCGTGAAGGCATGATGGGCAGAATGAAAAGAAAGGTTTCGCATCTTATGCATCCTGTTCAAGGGGAGATTTGGTGTTTGCATCGGGTGGTTCCAATTAGAAGCATTTATCCTAGCAATAGGGATTTGGAAATCACGCCAGACTATCTTGAACGGCAGGTGGTGGAATATAAAAGGAATGGGTTTTCGTTTGTGACATTGGAGCAAATCCTGGACCATCAATCCTTTTTGCTGCCTCAAAAAAGAGTGAATGTTTCTTTCGACGATGGGTTTAAGGATGTTTATGGAGAGGCGTTTCCGATTTTGAGGAAATATAATGTGCCTTTCACGCTTTATTTGACAACGGATTTCCCGAAGGGCAAGGCGGATCTTTGGTGGATCCAATTGGAAAAAGATAAATCGGTTGACGAATATGAGAGGATTATAAAGGCCGTTTATGAAAGCGGGAAGCCTATGGCGGAAGAAATGCATCGTTTGACCCAAACGGTTCCGGACCGGAGCCTTTGCTTTGATTTGGCTTTGAATTGGGTTGAGATAAAAGAGATGGTGGATAGTGGCTTGTGTACGATAGGTTCTCATACGGTTTCTCATCCAGGGCTTGTTCGGATTGATGCGAAAGAGGTCTTCTTTGAATTGCATGAATCAAAACGTCTCCTTGAAGAAAAACTAGGCATTGAGGTTGCCCATCTTTCGTATCCGCACAGTATGCAAGGCGAATGTGTTCAAAGAATGGCTGCTGAGGCTGGCTATAAGTCGGCAACCCTTGGATACGGTGGTGTCGTTAGGAAAGGCGATAATAAGTATTGCTTAAATAGGAAACACATAATACAAGACTAAAAATGGTTCCAAAGATTGTATTTGGTGATTTGTTTAGAAGCAATGGCAAGACGGGGCTTTGGAACTTGTTGTGTACTGCTGCTCGCAAGCTGGATTTCAGGTGGATTGTGCTGTTCCGATGGTATCAAAGCAAGCGAAAACCATTCGTGTCTAGGCTGTTGTTGAGACATTGTTCTAGAAAGACAGGAATACAAATAGGGTGGCACACTAAAATTGGCGAAGGACTTGTGCTAGTGCATTGTGGTGATATCGCTGTCAACAACGAGGTGGAAATCGGAAAGAATTGTACGTTGTATCAGGGTGTCACCATAGGTATGGAGTTTAGAGGGAAAAGACAAGGGAATCCAATGATTGGCAACAATGTGTGGATTGGTAGTAATGCTTGCGTGGTTGGCAATATTACGATAGGTGATGATGTTTTGATTGCTCCTTTGGCCTTTGTGAATTTTGATGTGCCTTCTCACTCCATTATCGTTGGTAATCCGGGAAAAATAATTTCTCGAGAAAACGCAACGGAAGGTTATATTTGTAACAAGTTGGAATAGCTGGACAGGAAGATGCAACAACGCGACGTGACCTTTGACATCATGAAGGGTGTCGGTATATTGCTGGTGATTGTGTGTCATCTTCTCGGATGGAATCATCCATGGCTGGATCGTGTTATTTCATCCTTTCACATGCCATTGTTTTTTATAATTGCTGGTCTTTTCTCAAAACCTTATGTGGATAAGTTCACGACCAAGTCGAGCGTGAAACGTTATTTCAGGCGTTTGTGTCGACCTATGGCGATAACCCAGTTGGTGATTGTGGTATGGGCGGTGTTGATGGCGCTGGCAAAGCATGAGAGCTGGAATCCGGTAATTAGAGAATTGCTGTCACTTGTTTGGGCTGACGTGGACGGACCAATGACACCGTGGGGGAAGCTGAGTCTTGGCGTGATTTGGTTTTTGTTGGCGCTATTTGTCGCTAAAGTGTTGCTGATACCGTTGTCAAGGTTGGAAAATTGGGCTATCCCCGTTTCCCTTATCGTTGCTTTTGCCACGTTGTTGTTACATAAAATTTTTCCCTATTCCATCTGGTGTCTTTCATTAGGCTTGATGGCGTTACCATTTGTGACTATTGGATGGTGGGTGAAAGAGCATCCGGTTCCTCTGTGGCTGAAGATAGTTGTTACGGTCGGTTGGATAGTTGCTATCTGCTTCTCGAGGCTGGACATGTATTCTTTCACATGGAATTGTTATCCCTTGGATGTCGTGGGTGCTTGTGGAGGTACGTGTATGGTATATTTGGTGAGCCTGGGAATTAAGAAATACATGAAAATTACAACAAAAGTATTATCGGCGCTCGGCGTATGGTCATTGGCCATCATGTGTATGCATTGCTTTGAAATGTATGCACATTTGGGTAATCACATTAAGGCTGTGGTTGGTGTGGAGTTGGGCGAGTGGCCAATGTTTGCATGGCGATTGGCGTTGACTTTGGGTTTGGCTATTGCTTTGGTTCATATACCAAAAGTGAAAAAGGTATTTGTTTGAGATGAGAAAGAGTACGGACAAGCTAATTCGTTTCTTGTGCACGAAACGTTTTATGCCGAAAAAGCTTCGCGTTTTCAAGCCGTCCATGTGTTTCGTAGATTCTGGGGCCCATGTGAAGATAGATAAGTATCTGAATTTTAACAAGCAGTGGGATAACCAAAGGATGCTGCGAAATAAAATGGCCGGTTCATTGTACGTGGGCAATGGCGCAACATTGGAGGTTGATGCTTTTGATGTGTATGCGGGCAGTAGGATTAATGTGAACCAGATCGCAAAACTGTCGTTGGGCAGCGGCTATATGAACTATGAGTGCGTCATAGATTGCTTCTCTTCCATCACCATTGGTCATGACGTTGTGATTTCGGAGCGCGTGGTCATCAGGGATTCGGACAATCATACTATTCAATCCATTGCCACAGAAACCGAGAATGAGCAGTTAAGTGATGAAAAACTATCTATGGCTCCTATTGTGATACAAGACCATGTTTGGATCGGAATGAATGTGATTGTGTTGAAAGGTGTAACGATAGGGGAAGGTGCTATCGTAGCGGCAGGTAGTTTGGTGAATAAGGATGTGCCCCCGCATAGTTTAGTGGCAGGTGTGCCTGCCAAAGTGATGAAGACGGATGTTTCATGGAGTTGAGCAAGACCGATACTGCTGCGATTAAAGGAATAGCGATTATCCTGATGCTATGGCATCATTTGTTCTTGAACACGATGGCCTATGGGAATCTCACGAATTCTTTGGCGGTTGTTTTTAAGGTTTGCGTGGCTTTATTCCTGTTCGTCAGCGGATATGGTTTGACGAAGCAGTATTCTCAACTTGATAAGCCGTATTTTAAAAACACGCTTAAATTTTTGTTGCGGAGATATGTCAATTTCTTTCTGCCCTACTGGTTCTGCTTCGTGTTAGTGGTTGTCGTGGGCAATATCTGCGGTTATTCCTTCTCGGAGGCTTATCCTTCAAGTCGTAATACATTAAAATGTGTATTGTTGGATATAGCAGGGCAGATGGGCTATAATTCATATTTGAATCCCTGGTGGTTCAATAAGATGATTATCCAATTGTATTTGGTTTTTCCCATCCTGTTCTTAATCATATGTAATAAGTATTTGTCATGGGTCGGCTTGGCCTTGATTATTGTTGCGCAATTGTACGCCAAAAACATTTTGGGCCATGTGTTTTTTATCGTAGAAGGCGGGCTTCCCGCGTTTTATCTCGGCATGTTATGTGCTCGTTGTCGGTTGGTCCCCGAGGCGAACGACGGGAAGTGGAGACCGTTACTGTTTTTTGAGGGTTTGTTTGTGTGCATTGGTTTGGCAGTCCTGCATTTAATGGTAGTGAAAGACCCTTATGTGGCTGTATTGATTCGGGCTTTGATGGCACTGTGCATCATAGGGGTATATAAGTCATTCGGGAATCAACAGACTTTCGCCCTTGAGTTTGTTGGTAAGTATGCTACCTTTATGTATTTAATCCATATGTTGTTTATTAAGCTGATTCCAGGTGTGATATACGGCGTGAAGTATTCGGTGCTGGTTTTTATGTTGTTTGTGGCGGTCTGTTTAGTGGCCGCCATGCTGATTGATGCATTGGAAAAATTGTCCCGTTACGATAGATTGCGTGTTGGAGTCGTAAAATTAATCGATAAATGGTAATGGCTCCTCGTGTTTCCATTCTCATTCCCGTCTACAAGACGGCTCCTTATCTCCGCGAGGCGATGGACAGCATGCTGTCTCAAACCTTTACGGATTTCGAACTGATTGTGCTGAACGATTTCTCACCTGACAATGCTGAGGAGATTTTGGATACATACGACGATCCTCGGATTGTACGATATAAAGGTGAAAAGAACGTCGGTTTGTCGAATGTGCTAAATGTCGGCATAAGGATGGCAAAAGGGAAGTACATAGCTCGCATGGACAGTGACGACATTTCCTTGCCGAATCGATTACAGACCCAATTTGATTATTTGGAATCTCATCCTGATATTGATTTGTGCTCGTGTGGTATGCAGTTATTTGGAGCCAAGGAGGATGTCTGGCTTCGTGAAAGCAATCCAGAAAAGGTAAAAATTACGGCTTTGTTTTTTTCACCAGTGTTGCATGCTTCGAGTATGTGGCGCAAGGATTCTTTTGAGAAACAAGGATTATTCTTTCGGCAGGAAATGGTTCCGGCTGAGGATTATGACTTGTGGACGAGGGCATTGGTGAAAGGCCTGAGACTGGTCAATTTGCCAGAAGTGCTATATAGGTATAGGCTGCATCCTAATCAAGCCACCCTACAAACCGACAAGACCAAAATAAAAAGCCGAGAGGTACAAAAGGCCTATTTGAAAGCAGCCTTACCCTCGTTGTCGGAAAAAACGATTGGGTCTTTTCCCGAAAAATTATGGCCGGTGTTCTTCTCTAACTTGCGTAAAGGTTTTTTTGATAAAAGATTGTTGGCGAAACGTCTATATAAAATGAGCAAAGTCAAGAATAACTGATTGATAATGTTTTTTTCCGTCATCATTCCTGTTTATAACGTTGAGCCATATTTACGCGACTGCCTCGACAGCGTTGTTAACCAGACTTTTCCCGATTGGGAAGCCATCTGTGTGAACGACGGCTCTACTGACGGTTCTGCGGCTATTCTTAATGGATTTGCAGAAAAAGATAATCGGATAAAAATTGTTACTCAAGCTAATGGCGGTCTTTCTGCGGCACGAAACGCTGGATTAGATATCGCAAAAGGAGATTATATTCTGTTTTTGGATAGTGACGATTGGCTGGAACAGAATGCGTTGGAAATTTTGTCAAGGAATTTGAATGGTGAGGACATGCTTTGCTTTTCAGGGCGGCGTTACTTCGAGAGCGGGAAAGAATACCATAATGCAGACCAACTGAAGACGCAATCTTATGCTTCGGGCATGGACTATTACAACGCTAATGCCCTTTTGCATCGCGATTTCGCTTTTGTTTGTGTGGTGCTGAGAGCCTATAAACGGTCATTCCTTTTGGAAAACAACCTTCGATTCAAAGAAGGCATTTATCATGAGGATAATCTGTTCACACCGTTGGCTTGTTACTATGCGAAGAAAGTAAAGGCCGTTAATGAATGTTTGTATGATTACAGGGTGCGCGTCAATAGCATCACCACAACGAGTAATGTCAAGCGGCATAGCGACTTGTTGGGACTATCCAATGCATTGGCAGCATTCTTCATCCCGAAACAGGGTTTTGACAAGACCGTTATTTATCGAGCCATCACGCATCATTATCAGGTGGTGTTCGTGAGTGCAGCAAGGGAGGAAAAAAGGAAATTGAGGCCATTGTGTGATTGGAATTTATATCACAAGGTGAGTCATACCAAATTGCGTCATCGGTGGAATTATTGGAGGAATAAGATTGGATTATGAGGTTCTCTGTCATCATACCCCTCTATAATAAAGCACCCTACGTGGCCAAGGCCATCGGAAGCGTATTGTCGCAGACTTTCTTTGACTACGAGTTAATCATCGTTGATGACGGCAGTAAGGATAACTCTGCTGAAATTGCTGCGCACGCCATTAAGAAACAAGGGAATTGCCGTCTGCTAAAACAGGAGAACGCCGGAGTAAGTGTAGCTCGTAATAACGGCGTGGCTGCTTCTCATGGCGATTACCTATGCTTCCTTGATGCTGACGATTGGTGGAATCCACACTTTTTAGAAGAAATGTCTAAGCTAATTATAGAATTTCCCGAAGCTGGCATTTATGGAACGAGCTATACTATTGTAAACGAGACCAAGCATAAAACCAGAGTAGCGCCGATTGGCGTTGAGCCAGGCTTCGAGAAAGGCTATATTAATTATTGTCAAGTGTATGCAAAAACCTTGGCCATGCCGCTGACCTCAATTTCAGTGGCGATTCCAAGACTTGTTTTTGATGAGATGCATGGTTTCCCGAAGGGCGTCAAATTGGGAGAGGATTTCTTGCTATGGATACGGATTGCGCTGAAGTATAAGGTGGCATTTCTGAACAAGCCCATGGCCTTTTACAATCAAGATGTGGATGTGGCCAATCGGAGCGTGGGGAGGTTGCATAAGCCTGACGAGCATATGCTGTGGAATTTGGACTTTTTGGCAACTGAAGAGGAGACCAACCCTGATTACAAGCAACTGGTTGATAATCTCAGGACATACGGACTATATCCCTATTACCTTTCCAAAGAGTATCATGGCGCAGCGAAGAAAGAATTGGAAAAAGTGGATTGGCAAAGACAAACAGAAAGGACTAGGAAACAGTATAACAGGTCTCTTTTATGGTCACGAGCTGTGTTTAATATAAAAAAGCTGCTTTTGCCTATTAAGCACGCAATATGATATTCCACCAAAAAGAATGGGAAACATGAAAGTGATAATTGATACTGCGGATGATATCCTATACAAGAGTTTTTATGTTTACGGATTAGTAGAATTGTTTGGGCGAAACTCGGTTGGTTTCTCTTCACGCCCTTTTGTGGAATTAACGAAACGTGCCAGAAACACGAAATCAATGAGGTTTCTGCTGCAGAGTTCAGGAGCATCTCGGCGTTATGTCATTGAATGTAATGATTCCTATGAGATAGATGAAGAGCTCTATAATTGGTGTGATGTATATGGTAGTGTAAATGCCAATTTTTCCAAGACCCCAGAGAAATATCACGAGAAACTGATTTCATTATGTCCCTCGTTTGGTGTTCGTTGTTGGAATACGCCTCAAACCGTTTTTCACGCCTTGTGTGATTGGCCTGCATCTAAGTCTTCGATGAGGAAATTTTTTGGGAAGCATAAACGTCTCCTTTTCAGACCAGCCTATGGGAATTATATGAATGTTGAGAATAAGGGTGGTTTGGACGATAACTATGTTTTTTTTCTATCCACGCTTTGGTATAGTGATGAATGGAATCGTAATGACGAAGGCGTGAATGCGCGTCGGGCGAATTTCATTAGAGCTTGCAAGGAATTGGAGGATGTGAACTTTGAGGGAGGGCTGGTTTCACAAGGCAAGGACAGAAGCTCGGAAGGATCGTTTTCCGATTGCTTGTGTAGAGGTATTCCAATGAAGGAGTGGATGGAGAAGACCAAACGTTCCGTTTTGGTGTTCAACACGCCTGCGTTTTGGGACTGCCATGGATGGAAATTAGGTGAGTATTTAGCCATGGGGAAATGTATCGTTTCAACAGCCTTGTCGAATGATCTGCCAGCTCCTTTGGTACATGGCAGGCATATCCATTTTGTGGAAAACTCGCAAGAATCCATGCGCGATGCGGTGGATTATATTGTGAAGCATCCTGAGTACAGAAAACATTTGGAAAAAGAGGCAAGGGACTATTGGGAACAATACGGGTCTCCTGTTGCCTCATTGAAACTATTGGGTTTAGAGCAATGATCCCCAAAACAATCCATTATTGTTGGTTCGGTCGAAGTGAAATGCCTGAATTGGCGCAAAAGTGCATTGCCTCATGGCATAGGTATATGCCTGATTGGGAATACAAGCTTTGGGACGAGGACAATTTTGACGTGAACAGTGTTACATACACTAAAGAGGCATACGAGGCAAAAAAGTATGCCTTCGTGAGCGATTATGTTCGTCTGTGGGCTTTGTGCAAGGAAGGTGGCATTTATTTGGATACCGATGTGGAGGTGTTCAAACCTTTTGACGAATTGTTGAGCAACAAAGCTTTTGCCGGTTTTGAGGGGAGCAAACATGTCCCGATGGGCACGTGTGTGTTGGCAAGCGAAGCAGATGGGATTTGGGTAAAAGAACAGTTGGATTATTATAAAAAAAGGCATTTTATCAATTCTGATGGGTCTTTTGATTTGACAACAAATGTTCAATTCATGTCTTACAATATGCGAGAGCAAGGCTTTGTTCAAGATGGCAAGGAACAGGATTACAAGGATTTGCATGTCTTCCCAGTGGATTATTTCTGCCCAAGGCAAACGACAGGTGAATACCTTCGGACAGAAAACACTTATTGCGACCACCTCGGTTTAGGCTCGTGGGCGGAGCATGATGGCAGCTGGAAAGCTAAGATAGGAAGTCTCGTCGGGGCAAAAAACACGACAAGGTTGATTAAGTTGAAGCGTAAGTTGTTCGGGTAAGCCAAAACATGGAGGAATCTGTATGCTGACCTATTTTCCTAATCTCATATCCCGCAAGTCGATGACGTATTATTTCATCACCTTGGCTGTGGTGTCGGTGCTTTTCATAAGTCGTATCTTGCCTTTTGTTTGGATATTGTTTGGTGCAGCGGAAGTGTGCCTGTTCTTTTATTTCAGCAACGACCTGACGAAGCGGTGGCGAACACTGTATCCGAAGGCTTTTGTGAAGAAACTCTTTTGGACAGCCTTGGCTATTCGGTTGGTTTACATGATATTTGCCTATTTCTTCTATGACATTATGACGGGACAGCCTTTTACATTTCATACTGCCGATGAGCAAGTATACTATAAGGTGAGCTTGATATGGAGTAAGGAAGGTTTTGAAGCGTTCAGGAATGAGATGAAGTGGATAGACCTGAGCGATTCAGGAGAGATGTACTTGACGGCATTGGCATGCAAAATATTTGGGCCGTATGTGCTGACGGCGAGGGTCTTGCATAGCTTGGCGAGTGCCTTAACCTGTGTGCTTATCTATCGGATTGCACAACGTCATTTCGGTGAGAGTACGGCACGCATGGCGGCCATCTTCTGCATGTTGATGCCCAACTTGGTTTATTATTGCGGACTTCACCTAAAGGAGGCGGATATGGTGTTTTTCACCGTTTTGCTTATTGATTGTGTTGATAAGTTACTGCTTGATAGGAAATTCGATTGGGCATGTTTTGTCATGGCCTTGGTTTCTGCTTTTGCCATGTTTACTTTTCGTACGCCTTTAGGTGCAGTCGGTCTGTTGGCAGTATTTGTGGCCATTGTGATGACAAGGGGAAGATTGGGTAACTGGTGGAAGCGCGGGCTGATGATTATGGCTGTTGTTATAGGTTTGTCGGCCACCACGATAGGCGATAGGATTTTACGTGAGGTGGGTGATGTTTGGGATGGTAGGGAAGAAAATCAACGTGTAGGAATGGAATGGCGATCACTACGTGTGGGCGGAAACGAATTTGCAAGGTATGCTTCCAAGTCGGTGTTTGCGCCGTTGATTTTCACCATCCCGTTTCCTACGATGGTCAATACCGAAGGACAGGAAAACCAACAAATGATTCATGGTGGGAATTATGTGAAGAACATCATGTCGGGTTTCACGATTTTCGCCCTTGTGATGCTTTTGCTGAATGGCGAGTGGCGAAAACACACATTGCCAATGGCCATGATGGTGGGTTATCTTGCTGTGATTGCTTTAAGCAATTTCGCCCATTCCGAGCGGTTCCACCAGCCTGCATTACCATTTGAGTTGATGTTTGCAGCCTACGGCATATCCCAGTTGCAGAAGAAGCATATCAGGTGGATTGACTATTGGATGCTCATCATTTTGGTGGCCAATGTGGGCTGGGCATGGTTCAAGTTGGCAGGAAGAGGACTTGCGTGATGAAAACACTCGTGGTTTGCAGTTTTAAGGAGAATCAGTGTGAACACATGGCTCCTTTCATTAAGGAACAGGTTGAGGCCTTACGAGCCATGGGCGTTGAATGTGATTGCTTCTTGGTCAAAGGGAAGGGAATCTTGGGCTATTTGAGGCAACTTAAGCCATTGAAAAACAAGATTTCGGAGTTTTGTCCCGAAGTAATCCATGCACATTTTGGTTTGTGTGGATTGTTAGCCAATTTGCAACGGAAAGTGCCTGTCGTGACCACTTATCATGGCTCTGATATTAATGATAGAAAGGTGTTGCCTTTTTCCAAGGTGGCGATGCGACTGTCGTCATGGAATGTTTTCGTGTCTAAAAAAACATTGGAAATTGCAAAATCTAAGCGAAAATACGCGTTATTGCCTTGCGGAATCGATTTGTCCAGCTTGCAACTTACGGAAAGAGTCGAGGCGCGGCAAAGGATGTGTATGGATGAAAACAAAAAGTATGTTCTTTTTGCAGGAGCATTTGACAATGCTGTAAAGAATGTGCACTTGGCCAAGGAAGCCTTCGCATTATTGCACGATGAAAATGCGGAATTAATAGAATTGAAGGGTTATACCCGTGAAGAAGTGACCTTGCTCATGTGTGCAGTTGATGCCTTCCTGATGACCTCATTTTCAGAAGGCTCTCCTCAAGTAATTAAAGAGGCCATGGCTTGCGGTTGCCCGATTGTGAGTGTGGATGTTGGCGATGTGAAGGAAAGAGTGGTAGGCGTAAAAGGCTGCTTCGTCGCGAGAATCCGTGAACCGAAAGAATTGGCTGATTTGCTTGGTGAGGCGTTGTCTTTTGATGGTAAAACCAAAGGAAGAGAAAGACTTCTTACTGATGGTTTGGACAATCGACAGGTAACGCAAAGACTAATGGAAATATACGGTTTGGTTTTGAATAAATAGTTTTCTGATGAAAGCATATCTTGAAATAAAAAAGCAACCTGTCCCCAATTATGAGGCCAATGGCTTATGGAAGACCATGAGACTATCGGCTAAGGAACATGGTTATAAGTCGGCTTTGGTGTTTGGTTTAGTTCGCTGCAAAGACCACATGCTTAACGTGTGGGCACAGACTTTTCCATGGAATAAAGCGCGTATCAAGATGCAACGATGGCGTGGAGTGAAAATTGGAAAGAATGTCCATGTGGGCACATATGTCAATATGGACTTGCCTTATCCTTATTTTATTACTGTTGAAGATGGGGTGTCTTTGGCGGGAAGCATTACAATTCTCACGCATAACAAACCCTTGGAATATCATAGGAATTGTAGCGAATCCTACATTGCACCTGTCACGGTGCATAAAAACGCTTGGGTGGCGGTCAATGTGACCATTCTTCCAGGTGTGGAGATAGGTGAGGGCGCTATTGTAGCTTCAAACAGTTTGGTAAACAAGGATGTGCCACCATTGACTTTTTGTGGCGGCATTCCAGCCAAGGTGATTAAGGATTTGTCGGACAAATTGAAAGACAATTATACTCTGGAAGAATTTGAACGGATTTTGAAGGAGCGCAAAGAGAAATATGGTATTTGATGAGATTTGAAGACTTGAAAATAGGCCAGTCGTATCAGATGAAACGTATTTTCACGCAGGATGAAGTGATGAGATTCGCGGATTTGTCGTTCGATACCAACCCTTTGCATACTAATTTGGAATATGCGAAGACGTCCCAATTTGGGCAATTGATAGTGCCTGGTTTCCTGACGGCTTCTTTGTTTAGTGCCATCATCGGGACTAAATTTCCTGGGTTTGGTACAATTTATTTGAACCAAAACATGAGCTTCCGTAAGCCGGTGTTTCTCAATCAATCTGTAACGGCAATGGTTCGGGTGAAAGAATTGTATCCTGAAAAACATAGGGCGTTGCTCGAAACATGCTGTTTTGACGAAAACAAGGAGTTGCTGATAGATGGAACTGCATTAGTGAAATTGCCATGAACATACTAATCCAACTGAGCCATCCCGCTCATTTTCATTTGTATAAGAATGTGGCTAAGAACTTGATGAGTGAAGGCCATAAGGTTTTCATTCTTATCAAGACCAAGGACATTCTTGAAGACTTGCTACAACAGTCTGGATTGCCTTATTACAACATATTGAAGGAAGCACATCGAAAGAGCAAATTAGGCATCCTTTGGGACATGTTCGTGCGTGATTGGCGTATGTTGCGTTTCGTTAGGAAGAACAAAATCGACTTGTTGACAGGTTCCACAGTTGAGGTGGCTCAAGTGGGCTGGCTGACAAAGAAATATAGGGTGAATACAGGCGAGGACGATATGAATGTAGTACCGCTGTTCCCGAAAATGGCAGGGCCGTTTATGGGTACTATTTTGTCGCCTCGTGTATGCAACAATTATAGTTTGGAGCCATATTCGGTAAAATACGAATCTTACCACGAGCTGGCTTACTTGCATCCAAATCAATTTGTTGCGAACAAGGAAGTGGTAGAAAAGTATTTTTCTGCAGAAACGCCCTATTTTATCCTGCGGTTCTCGAGTTTGAATGCCTATCATGACAACGGTATTAAAGGCATCAACACCGAAATAGCTCAACGATTGATAGACATCTTAAAGCCTCATGGAAGAATTTATATTACTTCCGAGCGTGAACTTGAGTCTCAATTTGAGCCGTATCGTATCAAAATTAACACTTTGGACATGCATCATGTAATGGCCTTCGCTACCTTGTATATCGGCGACAGCCAGACGATGGCTGCTGAAGCGGGGGTATTGGGGGTGCCTTTTGTGCGGTATAATGATTTTGTGGGACGCATCGGCTACCTTAATGAATTGGAGAATGACTATCATTTGGGTTATGGTATCAAAGCTTCAGAAACGGGTTCCGCCGATAGGATGTATAAGGTTGTGGAAGATATTCTTGCTATGCCAAACTTAAAAGAAGAATGGCAGACACGGCGCCAAAAAATGCTTTCCGAAAAAATCGACTATGCCCAATTCCTGACTTGGTTTATTGAGAATTATCCCGAGAGCCGTGAAATCATGAAAAAGGATCCGAATTATCAGTTTAGGTTTAAGTAATAAGGAAAAAATGATTGATCTTAAAACCATAAAGCTGGTCGTTTGGGACTTGGATGACACTTTTTGGGAAGGAACGCTTTCCGAAGGAGGGGCAAAATTGCCAGAACAGAATGCCCGGTTGGTAAAAGACCTTACCGATTGCGGCATTATCAATTCGATTTGCTCGAAAAACGAGTTTGAACCTACAAAGAAGCATTTGGAGGAATTGGGCGTTTGGGACTATTTTGTCTTTCCATCCATCAATTGGGAGAGTAAAGGGCCTCAACTGAAAGACAAGCTGGATAAAATGGCGTTGCGTTCTGTCAATACGCTTTTCCTTGACGACAATCCTTCAAATTTGGGGGAAGCCAAGCACTTTTTGCAGGATATTCAAGTTGGCGGGCCTGAGGTGATAAAAGAGTTGATAGACCAAGTCGCTGCAACTGAGAAAAAAGACACGTCACACAAGCGACTGAAACAATATAAGATTCTGGAAGAAAAGGATACGGCTTCCAAGACTTATTCCAGCAATGAGGATTTTTTATATGACAGTGACATCAAAGTTGAAATCTGTCGTGATTGCAATAGCCAAATCCAAAGGATTCATGAATTGCTAATGCGTAGCAACCAGTTGAATTACACTAAGAAGCGCATTAATATTGAAGAGTTGGAGTCGGTCGTGAACAGTAAGGATTTTGATTGTGGCTATGTCAAAGTAAAAGACCGTTTCGGCGATTATGGAATTGTCGGGTTTTATGCAAAGAAAGGCGATCATTTGGAGCATTTCTTGTTTTCGTGCCGCACAATGGGGCAAAAGATAGAACAATGGGTATATGCACAAATCGGTTTTCCCGAGTTGGATGTGGTTGGAGAGGTGCGTACTCAACTCAATAAAACAGAATGTCCTGGATGGATTAACCACAAAGGTTCGCAAGTTCATGGTGGAGAAGAGGAAACGAATAACGAAAACCTTCATTGCCGTATCTTGCTGAAAGGTCCTTGCGATTTGTCACATTCTCAAGTTTACATCAAGGGGACGGATTTATTCCACACGGAATTCACGTATGTGAGCAATGCAGAAGGTCAAATCATAGATGCCTATAACCACTCGGTTCATATTGAAGGTCTGCATACCTTCTCGGAACAGGATAAACAGCACATTATTGAGGATTGTATTTTTGTGGATCCTGCAATGTTGGAAGGCAGTTTTTTCACTAAAAATTACGATGTGATTTTTCTGAGCACGCTTATAGAGTCTACGTATTATATTTATCGGAAAAAAGGAACTCATATCAAGGTCGTTTTTGGAGGATGCGACCTGACTGATTCGGCAAATTGGGAGGGTTATTGCAATGGGAGTCGTTACACGGGAGGCAACAAGTTTACGTTGGAATATTTGAAGTCCTTTGCTGAAAAATATGAGTGTTTGGGCAAGACAACTCCCGCATTGTATATAGAGTTTTTGCGTAAATGTCTTCAATGGCTGCCAGAACATACCAATTTATGCCTGATTTTAGGCGCCACAAAAATATTCGCAGGTGATAATGATACGAAACAAGATCATTTGAAACTGAATAAAGCTATCATTGAGTTTTCTAAAGGACATCAACGAATTCATTATATCGAAATAGATGATTGCGTTCATGATGTATCTGATTTTGCAGGCGGAATCAATCATTTTTCGACGCGAGTATACTATGAAATTGCCCAAGCAATGATAAAAGTAATTAAAACAGTGACGGGTGAACAAGTAGATACTTATTCATCAAAGATGATAGGCATTGACCGGATTATCTTGAGGATTCGTGGGGGATTGAAGAAAGTGCTTTACCCCGAAGGGGTGTTGTACAAATCGATGAAAGGTGTATACAATAAGATTTATAAAAACAGAAAATGAATATCACCCTCATAGCGGACGCACGCCTCAATTTCATGAGAATTGGCCCTTTGATTCACGGAACGTCCAGAGACCTGCACCATCGGTACCAATGAGCTGATTGGAACGAATCCCGATAATATCAAGCCAGCTTTGGGCAAACTCTTTTCTGGCCAATGGAAGAAAGGTGGCATTCCGCCGCATTGGGATGGGCACGCGGCTGAACGTATTGTGGAGGTTCTGGTAGAACTGTAAAGAAGTATGTCAAAGGAACGTATTTGTCTCATCACTAATGATGTGGAAACCACATCAATCCTGAATCACAAACTCCGTGACAAGACAGGCGAGTATGTGCTCGACCAAGGTATGCCTCGTTTACTTGACTTGTATGAAAAGTATGGTGTTAAGGCTACGTTTTTCTATACAGGTCACATTGCAAGATTGTATCCCGAAGTAGTGAAAATGGCCTATTGTCGCGGTCATGAGGTTGGCTCGCATGGCCTGACCCATGAGGTAAGCAAGGCTTTCGATGTGCTGTCACCCAAGGAACAACTGTCGCATCTGCAGCAATCAAAGCAGATACTTGAGGATATTATTGGCGGTGAGGTGGTTTCATTTCGCGCTCCAGCGGCCAGGGTCGATAAAGGCTTTCCGCAGATTCTTGCCGAAGCGGGCTTCAAGGTCGACAGTTCGGTGTCGTCACAGCGTTTGGATATGATGTTCTCGTTTGGCATGTTGAAAAAGCTTCATTGGCTCACAGCACCGCGTAAAGCCTATTTCACACAAAGCGACAACATCTTCAAAAAAGGGGATTCGATGGTGCTGGAAGCACCCATCTCGGCCATGGGCTTCCCCTACATCGGAACATTTATGCGCATTGCTCCCGCTTTGAATCGTTGTACGAGGAACATGCTGTATTGGGAAACCCTATGCAATGGCCGCCAATTCGTATTTCTAACTCATCCCAATGAGTTCATTGACGAAGAAAGGGAGACCACGAATATTGAACGTCGTGCGAGCAACTACATTTCCTACTTGTTGGGGGATGTACTTCGTCATAAATTGAAGGTAAAGAACTTAGGAGAGAAGGCCTTGCCCATATATGAACGGGAATTGACGTTCTTTCAAGAGAAAGGCTTTACGTTTATGACATGTAAGGAATTGTATAATAGTAAAATCAAGTGAATATGCCCGCAAAAGAAGTACTTCAGTTTTATGGCTTGGATAGTTTTTTTGGAAAGATTTGGTATGGAATTAAATTCCTTTGGAGATTTTTCCTTGACAAGTTGATTTTTATTACTCCAATAAAATCATGGCGGACAATGATGCAGCGTTGGCGGGGTGTGAAAATAGGGAAGGGGGTTTATATTGGCCATGAAGTGATTTTTGACCGTGTTTTTACTGACCAAATCAGCATTGGTGATTACTCTTCCATTGGCGATAGGGCCATCATTACAGCTCATGCTAACATTCCTTCGGAAACTAAGCTGAAAAACATTTATCCACGTAGCATCAAGAAGACCGTGATTGGTAAGGGGGTGTGGATTATGCCCAATGTGACGATTATCCCAGGCGTAACTATAGGTGATGAGGCTGTGGTGGCGACTGGATCTGTAGTGACCAAAGATGTACCACCGAGGGTGCTTGTGGCGGGTGTGCCGGCAAAAGTGGTAAAAGATTTGAATCCTTTATTGGAGCCATATGACTAGGCTGTAATATGCGCGACTTTACTCTGAAAACATACAAGTCTTTGATTGTCGCTTTTCAGGAAGCCGGCTATCAGTTCCAGACGTTTGAGGAGATGATGACGGTTCCTGTTATGGGTAAAAGCGTTGTCATGCGCCATGATGTGGATGAAAAAGCTTGGAACGCCCTAAAAATGGCCCAACTTGAAAATAAGCTCGGGATTCGTGCAACCTATTTTTTCCGTATTGTCAAGCAAAGCAATGTGCCGGAAGTGATAAGGCAAATTGTGGCTTTGGGTCACGAGGTGGGGTATCATTACGAAGATTTGGCCATAGCTGAGGGCGAAGATGCCTTGGCTATCAAGTCTTTCGAAGAAAATCTGGACTATTTTCGAGGCTACTATCCAGTAAAGTCTGTCTGTATGCATGGCAGCTCGACTTCAAAATACGACAATCGTTTACTATGGAAAAACCATACGCTGTCGGATTTTGGTTTGGTGGGGGAACCCTATTTGTCTGTTGATTTCGACAAGGTATATTATCTCACAGACACAGGTTATGCATGGGACGGCGGTAAGTTCGCTACACGCGATGTCGTCGTGAATGATTTCGGTCTGATATTTCATACCACACAACAGATTGTGGTGTGCATTCAAGAAGGACGTTTTCCCGAGAAGGCAATGGTTCTTGCCCATACACTTTGGACTGATAGTTTCTCACAATGGATGACACTGCATTTGAGGGAGTTTTTGCGTAATCATCTGAAATTAGCAGCTCGGAATAGCCGTTTTCTTGGCAAACTATATGAAAATATGGTTGAGATGTATTGGAAAAAGTGAAAATAGCTGAAAAAAGTGTATTTTTGCAATTTCAGAATAAATGTATTTACTATGAAAAGTAGATTTTGTTTTGTTTTGTATTTGTCGGCACTAATTCTTGTGGCGACTTCCTGTGTCACGGCAAAGAAAGTTCGTTATCTGAGTGACATGCCCAAGGAGGGAATGCCGATTAATGAGAACTTTGAGGTTACGGTTAGCCCTTACGATGAGTTGGCTATCAGCGTGTTGAGCAATGGCAACGAAGAAGAGCTGCTCAAGCCTTTCAATGCATTTAGCGGCGTGACCTATCTCGTAGACGGCAATGGCAACATACAATTTCCCGTGTTAGGAGAACTTCATGTGGAAGGCTTGACGCGTTTGCAACTACAGGACACGCTTTGCACCCGTCTCGTCAAAGAGGGACATCTCAAGAGTCCAATGGCGCAGGTTAAATTTATGAATTTTAGGGTCTTTTTCTTAAATAGCAGTGGGGGATATGTGGTTAATGTGGAGAATGAGCGTTGCACATTTCTCGAAGCTTTGGCCATGTCAGGAGGATTGGACTACTACACCCGCCGCGATCGCATTGGTGTGATGCGCGAGGTGAATGGCAAACGAATTGTCCATTACCTCGATCCGCGCTCAACGGCTATCTTTGACGACGAATTTTTCCTGTTACAACAGAATGACATCATTTTCACGGAAGAATCACGCTTCTCTTTCTTCAAGGAAAACATGAGCAGTTGGGCATTGGTTCTTTCTTTTTTGACGTCATTGACCTCTTTGGGTATGGTATATGTAATGGCTAAATCACTGTCGACGAAATAATGATGATTCATTAGTTGGTTTTGGCTGAATTAAAAACGTGAGCAATGGCAAATAACAACAATCTTAATACAGCTTCGAACGACTCGATGGCATTCGAAGACGATGCTAATAGTGGCTTCAAGTTCAAGGATATGGTCTTCCTTGTGCTTCGCAACTTGCATTGGTTCATTCTCTGCATGGCTGCTGGAGCAGTGGTCGCGTACTACAATGTCAGAGGCCAGCAGCGGGAATATGCTAGTTCAGCTACAATGTTGATAAAAACCACGTCTAGCGGAGGCACCGAGTCCTTGCGAGGCTCTTCGACCATCAGCTCAATCACGGGGTCAGGTTTGATGATTAGTACAATCAATAATGAAATGATGATATTACGATCGCAGACCAACATGGAAAACATGGCGCGTCGGTTGCATCTGAATGTCATGTATTCCTATACCACTAGAATAGCCAAGCGTAACACCGACTTATATAAGGATGCTCCCGTTGATGTTTTTTTCCTTGACTTGGATGAGCAATCGTCGGTTTCCTTCACTGTGAAACCATTGGACAGCGAGATAGTGCTTGTCAATGATATGGGGCAGGATCTTCCTTCCATGAAGGTAAGACTGAACGATACGGTGGCGATGCCTTGCGGACGAGTGGTGATTCAGCCAACATGGCGTTATTCCAGTTTTATTGAGACGCCGATTCTCGTTCGTCATGTCCCATTGATGGCCGTGGCCTCTTCTTATCGTGGGCGTATTGCCGTGGAGAGAGATAACGAAAAGAACTCTGTCTTGAGGCTCTCATTACGCGACACTTCGCCACTGCGTGCCGCCGACGTGCTGAACACTCTTATTGAGGTCTACAACGAAGAATCCATTGAGGACCAGAAACGCATCCTTACTTATACCGAGAAATTCATCAATGAACGCATCGATTTCTTGATGAGTGATATTCATGATTATGAGAAGGTGTCGGTTAGTTTTAAGCAAACTCATAACATCATCGACACGAAAAGTTATGGCCAAACCTATGTAGCGACGAGTGCGTCAATGACCGAGGAAGCGAAACAACTGACGGCGCAAAAGGGCATGATTAGCTATCTGATTGGTTTCATCAGCGAAAATGAGGAGCAAATCATCCCAACGGGTGTGGTCGACCTTACGACGGATGCTGCCAACGCCATCACCGTCTATAACGACAACCTGATTAAGTTGGAAAAATACAAGGCGGATGGCGTTACTAATAACCCAACCGTTCAGAATCTTCTTGAAAATCAGACTACCTTGAGGGCTTCCATCATCACCTTGCTGGAGACCAACCTTATCAGCATCGAAGAACGTATTGCAGCGGTCAACCGCGACAGGAACATTGCCAACTCGCAAATCCAGTCTGTTCCGCTTGCCCAATTGCGGCTCGACTCGGTGCAGCGTATGCAAGGCATCAAAGAGCAGTTGTATTTGCAATTGCTCAGCAAGCGCGAGGAACTGCTCATTACCACTCCGCAAATAGAGGCATCTTCAAAAGTGATTGACCAAGCCTATCCCAATTATAATCCCGTTGCGCCCAACGAAAAGAAATCGATCATGTCGGGTTTACTCATTGGTCTCCTCGTCCCCGTTGGTGTTCTGGTGCTTCGTAGAATGTTGGATACGGCTATTCATGAGAGGGCAGATGTACAGAAGGCTTCGAATGTACCTTTCCTTGGTGATGTTCCGTATCAAGCTGATTTAGCAAGTCATGCTGTCAGCGTGAGGGAAAATGGCCGCGATTCGCTCTCAGAGTCATTCCGCCTTATTCGGTCTAACCTTGAATATATGAAGGATAGGAAGGAAGGCGCCCATGTCATTATGTTCACCTCTTTCATGGTCTCTTCGGGCAAGACTTTCGTCTCCACCAACTTGGCAACGAGTTTCGCCTTGGCATCGCGCAAGACCGTTATTGTTGACTTGGATGTACGCAAGGGTACTTTGTTCAAGGTGTATGGAACGAGTACACGAGCGGGTGTTTCCAATTACCTTTCGGGTAAAATTGACAGTATAGACGATATCATTCATTCTGATGGAAAGGTGTCTAATTTGGACATCATCTTCTCAGGTCCTGTGCCGCCCAATCCCGCTGAATTATTGATGAACAATAGGTTGGATACTTTGGTTGAGGAGTTGCGCAAACGTTATGACTACATCTTCTTGGATAACGTGCCGTTAGGCATGGTGGCCGATGCCGACATTGTGAAGCGTGTGGCTGACACCACCATTTTGGTGCTTCGTGCTGGCAAGACCGACAAGCGCCTGCTCTTTGATGTGGACAAATTCTACAAGGAAGGCAAATTCCCGAACTTATGTGTGGTGCTCAATTCGGTCAACAAGAAGAGACGCGGTTACGGGTATGGAGGTTATGGCTACGGCTATGGTTACGGATATGGTTATGGTTACGGATATGGTTATGGTTACGGATATGGTTATGGTTACGGATACGGCAACGAGGAAGAAGAAAAAAAGAAACGCTTCAAGCTGTTCCGCAAACACCACCACCATCATAAACATGATCATTCAAATAAGCATAGCATTGATGGTGAGAATGCAGATGATGGGAAGGAATGATAGGCCATGTTGGGAATGAAGCATAAATTGCCGGAGGGCTTTTTCCAAGGAGCTTGTGACATGCATTGTCATTTGTTGCCGGGTGTGGATGACGGTTTCCCCACTTCGGAGCTGTCGTTACAGACCTTACAAAAGCTCGAGCAGCAAGGCGTGATGAAAATGATTTTCACGCCCCATTTCATGAAGGAGTATCCTGACAACAATCGGGAGAACATGATGGCCAAGTTTGAGCCGTTCAAGGCGGAGGCGAAAAGCCATAGCAAAATAGAATTGCGCCTCGCGGCAGAATACATGTTGGATGCCTGCTTCATGGAGCATTTTAAGCAGGGTTTCCTGACTTTGGACAAACAGGGTACACACGTGCTTTGCGAGACATCTTACATGATGTATGAACACAACGTCCCCGAAATGCTGTATGAGATCATGTTGGACGGTTTTCAACCTGTGATCGCGCACCCCGAAAGGTATGAGTATGCGTCGAAAGGGCATTATTTCAAGTGGAGGGACAAGCGGTACAAGTTCCAGTTGAACTTGCTTTCGTTGGGAGGAGCTTATGGCGGTCCCGCAGCGGCCAAGGCACATTTCTTATTGAAAGAGGGGATGTATGATTATGTAGGCTCCGATTTGCACAAATGGGATACTTTTGTGCGCTTTTCATCCCAAATCAAGCTGGGCAAGAAGGACATTGACAGAGTAGCACAACTTTTGGAGAACAACAAGGAACTTTTCGGCTGAGCCGATTGGGTTTTTAGGCATAAAACAAGCCATCCTGATGAGATTTTTCGTCGGGATGGCTTGTTTTGTGTTTCTTAGAAATTGTAGCCGAGCGAAAAATACATGCTAAACTCGCGGGTGCAGTTCGACCATTGTGCGGTCAGGGCAATCGGTCCGATGGGGCTGTTGTAGGCGTAGCGCAAGCCAACACCAGAATAGTGCTCCAAGTCAAGAGTACCTCTGTCGTAATTGTATTTGTTGTAACCCAAGAGGATGTTGTATGTTGCTGTAAGATAATGCTTCCCATAGAAATTGTAGCGCAAGTCGCAACGTGCGATGGCCGACCTGTCACTGGTTTCGTTGAGGTGGCTCACGCCGATGAAAGGCATTTGTTGGTCGACGTGACGCCCAGGGATGTCGCCGCCAATGGCGTTCCAAAGGTTGGCGTACAGCGGTTTGCCGAACACCATGCGGCCGTAGAATTGTGGAATGATGGTAAACTTGCCGTTTTTCGGGGTGATGTATCCCTCGAAGGAAATGGCAAGGTCTTGCACGGCGCTTCTAGGATTCGCTGGGTCTAAGTAGAGGCGTGTGTTGAGACTGGCATTGATGCCGTTTCGGGCGAAATAGCTGTGGTCCATGTTGTCGAAATTGAGGTTGAGGTAAGGCCCGAACAGTTTATTGTCGTCGAAATCGGAGGTTTGCGTCATGACGATGCCGAGGGTGTCGGAGATGTTGATGCCCAAAAAGGTTTGATCGAAGTGGGTGGCGGTGTAAGCGAAGCCCAAAGAAGTGTTGATGTTGAACAGTTGGAATTGTGATATGTAGGAACTGACTTGGCTCTGCACGTAGTGCAAATTGGTGTTTCTGTGGATGTCTTGTACCATCACCTTGAAGTGTTGGCTGCGGAAGTCGTAGGCGAGATTGAAGTTGGCTACGGGAATCAGCGAATAGGTGGCGGTCACGTTGAGGCGGGGGTTGTAACTCAGTCTGCCTGTCAAGTTGAGCTTGAATCCCGAAAGGCGTTTCTCGTTGATACCGAGATTGATGAGCATGGCGGCGCCTTCTTCGGTGTCGTAGCGTGTGCCGATGCCCACTACATGGGGCTGGGTTGGCTTGAAGTTAAGGATAAGTTTGTAGGTTTGGATAGTGTCAGTAGGGAGCTCGAAGTGATTTTCATAAATGTTATAAGTGATGTCGTTGAAGGCTCCTGTGCCTCGGAAGATGCTCACGGCCCGGTCGATGTCTTTTGCTGAAACAGGCTCGCCCATCTTGAGCCCGCCTTTTTTGGACAACCATTTGCTTTGTTCTATGTTGCTTTGGTTCATGGTGATGGAACTGATGATGATAGGCTCGTCCTTGAGGTTCCTCGCCCTGGGCGCATGAAGTTCCTTGCTGACGGGATGTCCTGCTATTGAGTCGAGGTGTTGCTTGATGCTGAGTAATTGGTCGTGGTGTTCAGTGGCTTCCTTGTAGCCACGCCTGACCAAAGAATCGATGGCACTAGGCGTGAAACTGAGCATTCCATAGCCTGTGATGTCTGGACACAAATGCACATTGCAAAGTTTCCGGTTTTCTTCTCGTTTTGAGTTTGTGGCATTATTTATCAAATAATTCAACACAAGTGGCAAGGCGGGAATTTCGTTAAGCTCGTTCTCTTGCTTGTCGGATACTTCCACTCCGATGATGATGTCAGCCCCCATCTCTCGAAGTACGTCGGCGGGGAAATTGTTGACGAGCCCACCGTCCACAAGCACCTTGTGGTCCATTAGGACGGGCGAAAATACCCCTGGGATGGCCATGCTGGCGCGCATGGCTGTAGGAACGCTGCCTTGGCGAATGATGACTTCCTTGCCCGTGGCGATGTTGGTGGCCACACAAGCAAAGGGGATGGGGAGGTCGTTGAAGTCCATTTCTTCCTGATAGCCAATGCACAGATCGTTGAACAGGTTGATGAGCTCGGTGTTGTTGACGTAGGCGCTGGGCAAAAAACTGACGGGCAGTTGCCTCTCCATTTTTTTCTTGAAGATGCCGCCGACACTGAAAGGGATGTTGATGATGTAAGTGCCGTTGCGGTAACGCATTTCTGGTGACATCACCAGGCGGTCAATCCTATTGCCCACGTATTCTGACCAGTTCATGTTGGCAATCAAATTCCCCAGCTCATCGGGAGAATAGCCCATGGCATAAAGTCCGCCGATGATGGAGCCCATGCTGGTGCCAGCCACATAATCGACAGGAACCCCTATCTCTTCGAGGTATTTCAGCACGCCAATGTGAGATGCACCTTTGGCGCCGCCACCGCTGAGGACTACGCCGACTTTCGGGCGTGGTGGCTGGATTTGGACGGAATGCTGTTGGGCATGTGTGCCCAAAGAGAATAGAAATGCTGTGAGAATCAATGCAAAGCGCTTCATATCAATCTTATTTTGTCAGAAAGTGTAACCTAATGAGAAATAAACTCCCACCTGTTTCGTGAAGTCGGAGTAATGTCCCGTCAAGCTGATGGGGCCAATGGGACTCTTAAAGGCGTATTTGAGGCCAAAGCCTGAATATTTCGCCTCAAACTCGCTTTTCGAGGGTCGAAAAGGTGAATCGAGGCAGAAGGCATAGTTGTAAATGGCAGTGATATAGTTGTTTTTGAAGAAGTTATAACGCAAGTCGATGCGGAGGACGGTGGTCAGGTCAGCGGTGGCCACAACGTGGTTGATGCCTACAAAAGGCAGGTGCCTTTCAGAATAGCGTCCGGGCACTTCTCCGCCAATCATGTTCCAAAGGCTGGCGTTATCGATGTCGTTGAAGGCGTAATGGCCGTAGATTTGAGGGATGAGCGTCACCTTGTCCTGCCAGGGGGTGAGGTAGCTTTGGAACGAGAAGCCTATGTCTTTCATCGTATTGCCGATGTTGTTGGCATCGAAATAGAAATGGCCGCTAATTGTAGTGTTGATGCCTCGGCGCGCAAAATAGCTGTCGTCGAGGTTGTCGTAGCCGATGATGAAATTGGGGCCGAACAGGTACTGGTTGTTGAAGAGCGAAGAGGAAAGCAACGACAACGCTGTCGAGTCGTTGGAGAGGTTGTTCAGGCCCACTTGGGTGAAGGCTGTCGAGACGACGGAGAAACCCACGACAGCGTTAAGGTTCAGGATTTGGTATTGGGAAACGTACCCTTTGAATTCATGCTTCTGCAAACGAATGTTGAGGTTCCCGTTGTCGGGCACCGACAATCTCATGAGGTCGTTGCGGTATTCGTAGGCCAAGCTGAAATTGGCCAAGGGGAAAAACGAATAAGTGACCGTGGCGTTGACTTTGGGATTGAAGCTGAGTTTTCCCATGAGGTTGAGCTTGAAACCCGAAAGGCGCTTCTCGTTGTAGCCAAGATTGAACAGCAGCGCGGCACCTTCTTCGGTGTCGTAACGCGCTCCAAAACCGAAGATGTCAGGGCTTTTGGGGTGCATCCGGAACGAAAGCTCGTATTCCGTTTGGGCAGAGTCCAAAGGAATGAGGTTGTAGGAGATGGCGTCGAAGGTGCCCGTGCCACGGTAGCGCTTGATGGCATATTCGATTTCCTCCGTCGTGATGAGGCTGTTCTCATGTAACCTGCCTTCGCGTTTCAACCATTTGGCTTGTCTTTCGGTTGGGCTGTCCATCGTAATGGATTTGACGAAGACGGAGCTTTTGTAGAAGCCCGTGGCCTTGGGCGCTTGGAGCTTTTTCCCTACAGGATGGCCAGCGATGGAATCGACGCGTTGCTTGATGCGGGAAAGGGCTTCATGATGCTTTTGCGCTTCTTTGTAACCCCTGACGATAAGCGTGTCAATGGCTTGTTGGTTGAAAGTGAGCGGCCCGAATTCCGAGGTATTGGGTTTGATGAGCACGTCGCAGAGTTTCTTGTTTTCCTCACGCTTGACGTGGATGGCGAAGTTGTACATGTAGTCGACGAG
This sequence comes from uncultured Bacteroidales bacterium, assembly GCA_947305795.1. Classification (GTDB taxonomy): domain Bacteria; phylum Bacteroidota; class Bacteroidia; order Bacteroidales; family F082; genus Limimorpha. The sequence continues at coordinate 59,076 of CAMZEK010000004.1, forward strand.
CTTCGCGACGGAAGGGATCTTGTCGCCGATGAAGTACCGCTCGTTGGTAAACTCGATGCCGATGATGATGTCGGCGCCCATTTCGCGGAGTACGTCAGAAGGGAAGATGTTGACCATGCCGCCGTCGTAGAGCAGCTTGCCGTCAATGACGACAGGGGAGAAGATGGCGGGGAAGGCCATGCTCGCCCGCATGGCTTTGGAAAGGCTTCCGCTGCGTAATACCACCTCTTCACCCGCGACGATGTCGGTGGCGATGCAGGCGAAGGGGATGGGCAAGTCGTTGAAACTTATGGAGTCTTGGTAACCTTGGCAAAGCGCATTGAACAAGTTGTCTACGTCGTTATTGTTCACATAGGCACTCGGTAGTTCGCTGAGGAACGACTCAATGAGGCCGTTGCGCAAGATGCCTCTGATATTGAACGGGACGTCGAGGAGGTGCGTGCTGTAGCGGTTGCGTTGCTCTGTCGACAACAGTGAGCGGTCGAGTCTGTTGCCAATGTAGTTTTTCCACTGCACGGATGTGATGATGTCGGCCAGTTCGTCGGGAGAGTAGCCCATGGCATACACGCCCCCGATAATGGATCCCATGCTAGTGCCGATGACATAGTCGATGGGGATGTCAAGTTCCTCAAGGTATTTCAGCACACCGATGAACGAGGCACCACGTGCGCCGCCACCGGCCAACACCAACCCGACCTTGGGCCGGGTTGGCTGGCTGATGGTGTCGTTGGCCCCTTGTGTCCAGGGTATGATGAGGCCAACCAATAGGATGAGGAACAGACGTCTCATAAAAGCTTATTTCAGTCCACGAGCCTTCAGATAAGGCTCGTAATCAGGATCTTGACCACGGAATTTACGGTATTGCACCATGCCTTCGTCGTTGCCGCACTCTTGCAGACAGTTCTTGCGGAACGAGGCGGCTAGTTCAGGATTGAAGAGGTTGCCAGAGGTCTTGAAGTAGTTGAAGGCATCCTTGTCCAACACTTCGGCCCAGGTGTAAGCGTAATAACCCGCGCTGTAGCCACCGTTGAAAATGTGGGCGAAGTTGGTGCTGCGATAACGGGGCAGGATTTCTTGCATCAAGCCGATGGCATCCATCTGCTCTTTTTCGAAGGCATCCACATCAAGGTCTTTTATCTCGGTCAGCTCGTGGAACTTCATGTCGAGAATGGAGGCGGCGATGAGTTCGGTAGTCATGAAGCCTTGGTTGAACAAAGCACTGTTCTCAATCTTATTGATGAGGCTGTCGGGCATGACTTCGCCCGTCTTGTAGTGCTTGGCGTACATGCGGATGACCTCAGGCTCGGCAACCCAGTTCTCCATGATTTGAGAAGGCAGTTCCACATAGTCGTGAGGCACGTTGCCGCAGGTGCGGGTGTAAAGGCCATCGGAGAAGAAAGCGTGCAGCGAGTGGCCGAACTCGTGCCACATGGTTTCGGTCTCGTCCCAAGTGAGCAGGGCAGGCGTGTCGCCCGAGGCGGGGGTGAAATTCATCACCAATGAGACCACAGGATAGATTTTCTTACCGTTGATGTCGTGGCCGCTCTCGCGGAAACTGGTGCACCAAGCGCCGCCGCTCTTCGACTCGCGCGGATAGTAGTCGAGATAGAGGATGCCGAGGAAGTCACCATTAGCTTCCTTCACCTCGTATGTCTCCACGCCAGGATAATACACTGGCAAGTTGGTGTTTTGCGTGAAAGTCACACCATAAAGTTTGTTGGCAGCCTCAAACATGCCGTTGCGCACATTGTTGACGGTAAGGTAGGGCTTGATGTAGTTCTCGTCAAAGTCGTATTTGGCCTTGCGGAGTTTCTCTGCATAATACCACCAATCCCAGCCTTCCAGCTTGATGTTGGCGCCTTCGGCATCGGCTATGGCTTGCATCTCAGCGAGTTCCTTCTTAGCTAACTGCTGTGCAGGATTGAAGATGTCGATGAGGAACTTGTCCACCGTTTTGGAGTCTTGAGCCATGTTGACTGCCAGCACATAGTCGGCATAATTCTCATAACCAAACAACTTGGCTTTTTGCACGCGCAACTTACACATCTCGTTGACGAGGCTCTTGTTGTCGAACTCGTTGTTGTTATCGCCACGGTTGTAGTAGGCCCTGTACATCTGTTCGCGCAGCTCGCGCTTGTCGGCGAATTGCAGGAAGGGGATGAGGCTGGGCTTGCTGAGGGTGAACACCCATTTGCCTTCCATGCCTTCGGTCTTGGCTTGCTCAGCGGCGGCATCGATGCTAGTTTGTGGGAGTCCGGCGAGGTCGGCCTCATTGTCGATGACAAGCTTGTAGTTGGCGTTTTCCTTCAAAAGATTGTTGCCGAATTGCAGGCTCAAGGTCGAGAGTTGCTCGTTGATTTGGCTCAATTCGGCTTGCTTGTCGGCAGGAAGGGCGGCACCGCTGCGCACAAAATCCTGATGGTATTTCTCCACCACGCGGATTTGTTGGTCGTCCAAACCCATCTCGTTACGGTGTTGATACACATAGTCGATGCGCTCGAAAAGTTTCGGGTTCATCATGATGGCATCGCTGTGCTTCGAGAGCATGGGCAATACTTGCTCGGCGATGGCAATCATCTCGTCGTTGGTGAGGCATTCGTTGAGGTTGAAGAACACATTGCTGACGCGGTCCATTATCTCGCCAGACTTGTCGTAAGGCAGAATGGTGTTCTTGAAATCAGGTGTTTCAGCATTGTTGACAATAGCCTCCACCTCAGCCTGCTGCTCGGCGATGCCGGCTTTAAAGGCGGGCATGTAGTGTTCGTTCTTGATTTGGTCGAACGGCGGCACTTGGAAGGGTGTCGCGTATTCGGTCAGGAAGGGATTTGGAGTTTCGGTCTCGGTTTTAGGCTCGTTTTTCGAGGTGCACGAGGCCAAGGTGATTACGCTTAATGCGATCATGTTGATAAGTTTTTTTGCCATATTGTTGAATATTTGATGATTCTTTTGTCGCTGCAAAGATAAAAAATGTTGTTTTTTCTTTCGTGTGAAAAAAAACATTATTTTTGTAGTCAATTTTATGTGAGAAAAACAAGAACGAGATATATTATGAGTTACATTTCCTGGGATAAGAAAAAACTAGTCAATTTGGAGTTTACACTCAACCGTGAAGTATTGCGTTCCAACGCTTTAGGCGCATTCCTCGCCACCACGGTGATTGGCTGCAACACGAGAAAATACCACGGTTTGTTGGTGGTGCCGCAGCCGCAATTGGATAACAACAACCATGTTTTGCTGTCGAGCCTCGACGAGACCATCATTGAGAACAAGGAGGAATTCCACCTCGGCGTGCACATGTACCCTGATGGCATTTTTGCCCCGCGTGGTCACAAATACCTCCGCGACTTCACCGCCGACCCGATGCCGAAACTGACATATCGCATTGGCAATGTGGTGCTTGACAAGGAGCTGATTTTCTCCTCGACTGAGGCACGGCTTTTTGTGCGTTATACCTTACAAGATTCAGCGGTGCCGATTACTTTGCGTGTGCTGCCGTTTTTGGCTTTCCGCAACGTCCACATGCTGACGCATGAGAACCATGAGGCCAGCCGAAAGGTGGAACTGGTGAAGAATGGCGCTTCGTGGCAGCTTTACAAAGACTATTCGAGGCTGTATTTGCAGTTCTCGAAGGCGGTGGAATACACCCATGTGCCGCATTGGTACTATAATATGTTCTATATCCGAGAACAGGAACGTGGCTACGAAGCTGCTGAGGATCAGTTTGTCCCGGGTTTCTTTGAATTGCAGATGAAGAAGGGCGACACGGTCATTCTTTCCGTCAGTCTTGAGGATCAGAATCCTGCAGCCATCAAGCGGCAGTGTGAGGCCGAGGTGAAGCGCTTGTTGCCCCAGACAAGTTATGAAGACTGTCTGCTGAAGGCCGCCCAACAGTTTATCATCCATGATGCAAAGGGAACGCGCCTTTGGGCAGGTTTCCCGTGGTTCGGCTCTTGCAGTCGCGATACCTTCCTGTCGTTGCCTGGCATCACTATGGCTCAAGGCGACGAAAAGACCTTTACTGCGGCTTTGGATTACCTTGTTTCGAGAATGCAAGGCCCCTTCTTCCCGCACCGTTACTACCAGAAGAGTTTGTATTTCACCGCGGTAGACTCGCCCTTGTGGTTCTTCTATGTGTTGCAACTCTACGAAAAGATGCTGGGCAAGGACAAGAAAGACATTTGGAAGAAATACAAGAAGCCGATGACGACCATCTTGGAGAGCTTCATCGCGGGCACGGACTTCAACGTGCATACTTTGGACAACGGTCTGCTCTATGCAGGCAACCGCGACTTGGCCCTCACGTGGATGAACGTCTTCGCACAAGGCAAACCTTGGACGCCGCGTACGGGCTTGGCCATCGAGGTCAATGCGCTATGGTATAACGCCCTGTGTTATGGTGTGGAACTGCTGAAAGCCGCTGAGCCAAAGAGCACACTGCTCAAGAAATGGTCGGATTTGGCTGACAGGGTGAAAGTCTCTTTTGCCGACACCTTTTATAATAAGGCGACCAACAACTTCTATGACTATGTGAATAGCAACGAGAAAAATGAGCAGGTGCGACCCAATATGATGCTGGCCGCCGCTTTGCCATATAGCCCGATGAGCGACGAGATGCAGAAACGCGCTTTCGACATCGCCCACTCCGAGCTGCTGACGACACGTGGCATTCGCTCTCTGTCGCCTAACGACGAGAATTATAAGGGCATTAGCATTGGAAATCACAGCGAGCGTGAACGCGCCTACCACAACGGCACAGCCTTCCCTTGGCTGATAGCTTTCTATGCCGACCTCTCAGTGAAATTGTTTGGAAAGACTTCACTGCCCTATCTGGAAGATTTGTATAATGGCTTTGAGGAGGCTATTAAAGACAACGGCATCGGCACGGTGTCTGAGATCTACGATGGCAACCCGCCCTTCGAGGCAAGAGGCTGCATCTCGCAGTCGACTAGCGTGGGTGCCTTGCTTTACCTGCATTACTTGATTACAGAATTAAATAAGAAAGGAGGCTCAAAATGAGAGTCCTAATGTTTGGGTGGGAGTTCCCGCCTCATATTACTGGTGGCCTTGGAACGGCTTGCTTCGGCATGACCAAAGGCCTGGCCAAAAACGATGTGGACGTACTCTTCGTAGTGCCGCGTGCCTACGGTGACGAGGACGAGACCAATGTCCGTTTGCTCAACGCCAGCGACGTGACCATCGACATCGATCACGAGAAAGACCGCAGCTATTGGGAGCGCGTGCAGTACATGGAGATTGGCTCCAACATCATCCCGTATGTCGGGCCGGAGAACTTTGCCAATGTGTTGGAAAGCGACCGTCATGTGGTGGAGAATTTCAACCGCACGGGTTCGGTGTTCGCGCGCAACTACCAGTTCTCGGGCAAATACGGCATGAACCTGATGGAGGAGGTGGCACGCTATGCCTTGATTGGCTCGTCATTGGCCACCAAATACGACTTCGACGTCATCCACGCCCACGACTGGCTGACCTATTCGGCGGGCATCGCGGCGAAGGAGACCACGGGCAAACCGCTGGTGGTGCACATGCACGCCACGGAGTTCGACCGTTCAGGCGAGAATATCAACACGGATGTGTACGCCATCGAACGTAGGGGCATGGAAGCCGCTGACCGCGTGATCACGGTGAGCAATCTGACCCGCAACATCGTCATCAACAAATACGGCATCGACCCCGCCAAGGTCGTGACGGTGCACAATGCCGTGGAGCCTAACGACAAACCCAAGTCAGAATATGAACGCAGTGGTCTTGATGCCAAGGTGGTGACCTTCCTTGGAAGAATCACCTACCAGAAAGGACCTGAATACTTCATCGAGGCGGCCTACAAGATCCATCAGGTCGACCCGAGTATCCATTTCGTGATGGCGGGCACGGGCGACATGTTGGAGAAGATGATCCGTCGTGTGGCACAATTGGGTATGGGTAGCCATTTCCACTTCACAGGCTTCCTGAAGGGCGATGCCGTCGACCAGATGTTTGCCATGACCGACGTGTTCGTCATGCCATCCATCTCCGAGCCGTTCGGCATCGTGCCGTTGGAGGCCATGCGTCTGAACGTGCCTGTGGTCATCAGCAAGCAGTCGGGTGTTTCCGAGGTCGTCAAGCACGCCTTGAAGGTCGACTTTTGGGACATCAACGGTCTGGCCGACGCGATTTATGGCCTCTGCCATTACGAAACCTTGGCCAATTGTTTCAAGGATCAAGGTAAGGGCGAGGTGGACAGCCTCAAGTGGGAAGCCGCCGCAAAGAAGATCAAGGCGGTTTATGAGTCGGTAGTTTAATTAGCGAATAATAAAAAACATACAATATGAGCAAATCAATCTGTTTCTATTTTCAAGTGCATCAGCCTTATAGGCTTCGCACGTATCGTTTCTTCGAGATCGGGAAGAAACACTACTACTATGATGATTACAGTAACCGCATGATCATGCGGCGCGTGGCGGAGAAATGCTACCTGCCCATGAACGACCTGTTGATGCGCCAAATCGAGAAGTTTGGCGACAAGTTCAAGGTGGCCTTTTCCTTCTCGGGCATCGCCATCGAGCAGATGGAACAATATGCGCCGGAGGTGCTGGAGAGCTTCCAAAAACTGGTTGCGACAGGCCATGTGGAAGTGCTTTCCGAGACCTATGCCCACTCCTTGGTCTCGCTTTCTAGCAAGGATGAGTTCAAGCGGCAGGTGACGGCTCACAAGCACAAGATGAAAGAAGTGTTTGGCGTCACACCGAAGACCTTCCGCAACACGGAGTTGATTTACAGCGACGAAATCGGGGCGATGGTGGCTGACATGGGCTACAATCTTATGCTCACTGAGGGCGCAAAACATATCTTAGGTTGGAAGAGTCCCAACTATATGTATGCCAATGCCATCAATCCGAAACTGAAGGTTTTGTTGCGCAACTTCAAGTTCAGTGATGAGATCGCCTTCCGCTTCGTGCAGGACAGCTTCCGCGCCGAGGACTTTGTCAATTGGCTGAATGTCTTGCCAGAGGAGGAAGAAGTGGTCAACATCTTCATGGACTACGAGACCTTTGGCGAGCACCAATCGGCCGAGACGGGCATCTTCAACTTTATGGAAGCTTTGCCTGAGGCCATCCTGAAAGGCAGCAAGTTCAAGTTTGCCACGCCGCAGGAGTTGGCCAAAGCTTTACAACCGGTGAGTGCCGTCAATGTACCCAATGTGTTGTCGTGGAGTGATGAGGAGCGCGACCTGACGGCTTGGCTAGGTAACCCCTTGCAGGACGACGCCTTCTGCGCCTTGTACGACCTCTCGGCCAAGGTTCATCGCATCAAGGACGAAGAATTGCAACAGGATTGGACGATGCTCCAAACCTCAGACCACTTCTACTACATGTGCACGAAATGGCTCTCTGATGGTGTGGTGCACAAGTATTTTAACCATTATGCCTCGCCTTACGATGCCTACATCAATTACATGAACGTCCTTACCGACTTTGCCGACAGAGTGAAGAACTTGTCGAAGCGGAAAACCGAAAAATCTTGAATTTTAAATTTTGAATTTTAAATCACAAATGAAAAACCCCGAATACCTTTTTGAAACCAGTTGGGAAGTTTGCAACATGGTGGGCGGCATCTATACTGTGCTTTCGTCCAAGTCGAATGCGATGCGTCAATTACTTGGCGATCATTATATTACGGTTGGCCCCGATGTCGTGAAAGAGGCACATGAGACCTTGTATTTCATTGAAGACAACGAGCTTTTCCCCGAATGGCGTGAGAAGGCCTTGAGTCAGGGCTTGAAATGCCGCATCGGACGCTGGAAGATCGAGAGTAGCCCAATTGCCATTTTAGTGGACTACACTCCTTTGTATCAGTCTAAGAATGAGATACTTGGCCATCTTTGGGAACAATACGAACTTGACAGCATCCGTGGTCAGTGGGATTACATCGAACCAGTGCTGTTCGGCTATGCCGCTGGCCAAGTGATAGAGAGTTTTGTGAACTTTAACTTACAGTCTATCAACAATATCGTGGCGCATTTCCATGAGTGGATGGCTGGTTCTGGTGTGCTTTATTTAAAAGAGCATTGCCCACAGATAGCCACGGTGTTCACGACCCATGCCACTTATATCGGTCGTGCCATTTCGGGCAACGGCTTGCCGCTTTATGAGAACTTGAAGTCGTATCTGCCTTCGGTGATGGCCATGCAGTTTAATATCGTATCACAGCAGTCGATGGAGCAGAAGGCGGCCAAAAACGCTGACGTTTTCACGACGGTAAGCGACATCACGGCGCAAGAGTGTGAGCAGTTCCTTTACCGCAAGCCTGATGTGGTGACGATAAACGGTATTGACCACCCACTGCGAAAGGATGCCCAGGCATTTGCCAAGAAGCGCAATGCCACCCGGGAACAGGTTTTGAAAATCGTTGAAACCCTTTGTGGCGAGCCTATTGACCGCAACTGCCTGATGGTCATCAATAGTGGTCGCTACGAATTCAAGAACAAGGGCATTGACTTGTATATTGAGGCCTTGCGCCGCCTGAATGTGGACAAGAACCTGAAGCGCACTGTTGTTGCTGTGATTGCCGTGCCAAGTCATATCGCAGGCCCGTCAAAGGACTTGCAGCATCGCCTTGATGGTACCAACGCCATCATGGGGCACACCGATTTTCCCGCTACTCACCATGTCTTTGAATATGAGAACGATGCGATTTTAAACACCTTGCGTAACGCTGGCTTGCAAAACGACACCAACGACAAGGTGAAGGTGATGTTCGTGCCAGCTTACCTTAATGGTGACGACGGCATTTTCAACTTGACGTATTCTGAATTCCTCGCTGCCTTCGATTTCTCGGTATTCCCCTCGTATTACGAGCCTTGGGGCTACACGCCGCTTGAGAGTGTGGCCTTGGGCATCCCAACTTTGACGACAGATGTATCTGGTTTTGGGAAGTTTGTCCAGCAAAAGTTTGGCGACAATGAGGCTGTCGTTGTGGCGCATCGTAAGGATGGCGATGCCGAAAAAGTGATAGAGGTCATCGTCGATTCCTTGCGCCGTTTTCTCGGCATGACCGAAAAGGGTATGAACAAGGTTTCGGAAGAAGCCTTGAAAGTGGCTGAGAAACTGTTGTGGAAAGACTTGATTGTTAATTATGAAAAAGCCTATGACATAGCGCTTGAAAAATCGGGAGGCCGTCACTATATGTTGGAACCAGTGCCATATGCCGAGTTGTTGCATGAGGTGGTCTATCAGAAAAATGATACTCCAAGTTGGAAGAAAGTACTGGTTCAACCTGTTTATTCTGAGGAGATGCGCAAACTGGAGGAACTCTCGCGCAACATCTGGTGGTGCTGGAATGTGGATGCCGTGGAATTATTCGAGTCCATCGACCCCGAAGCATGGAAAGCCACAGAGCAAAACCCCGTCGCCTTGATGAAAGGCCTCTCAGTGGAGCAAATTGCTGACCTTGAGAACAATGAAGACTTCATCGATCGCCTGAACAAGGTTTACGGTCAATTCAAGGAATACATGGGACAGCCTACACAGCAAAAGGATCTCATCGCTTATTTCAGCATGGAATACGGCCTGATGAAGTGCCTGAAAATCTATTCAGGAGGCCTCGGCATCCTGGCTGGCGACTATATGAAACAGGCTTCCGATTCGAACGCTAACATGGTGGGAATCGGATTGTTATATCGTTACGGCTACTTCGCTCAGGAAATCACCGTTTCAGGCGAGCAGCGTGCCGAGTATATTCCGCAACGGTTCTCGCAACTGCCACTGATTCCTGTCCGCGACGAGCACGGCGACTGGGTGAAGGTGAGCATCGCCTTCCCAGGACGCTCGGTCTATGCCAAGGCCTGGCGCGTCGATGTGGGTAGGGTAGGGCTGTACCTGCTCGATACCGACATTGAAGAGAACTCTACTGAGGACCGTGGCATCACGAGTCGGTTATATGGCGGTGACAGCGAAATGCGCATCAAACAAGAGATGTTCCTTGGCGTGGGCGGCATTCGTTTGCTCGAAGCACTCGGATTGAAACCCATTGTGTATCATTGCAATGAGGGTCATGCGGCCTTCAGCGGACTTGAACGCTTGCGTGTGTATATCAACAAGCACAATCTCGATTTTGATGTAGCTTTGGAGCTGGTCAGGACTTCGACTTTGTTTACGACGCACACCCCTGTACCTGCCGGACACGATGCTTTTGAGGAGCATCTCATCCGTACTTACATGCCACACTATGCCAACCGCATGAATATCAGTTGGGAACGCTTTATGGGCTTGGGCCGCTTCAATCCGAATGACCCGAATGAAAAATTCTCAATGAGCGTCCTGGCCACCAACCTCAGCCAAGAGGTGAATGGTGTGAGCAAGATTCACGGACGTGTGTCAAGAGAGATGTTCCAGTCGCTGTGGCCGGGCTATTTCGCCGAGGAGAACCACATCGGAAGCGTCACCAACGGCGTACACCTACCTACTTGGGCCGATCGCAAATGGCAACGGCTCTATTGGAAGACCTTTGGTAACGATCTTGTTGACAATCAATCTGATGTGAAGGTATGGGAACGCATTTATGATGTGCCGGATGCAGAAATCTGGAATATCCGTAAGCAACTCAAGCACGAACTGATTGCTTATCTCGGTGAAAAAGTGAAAGAGGATATGCGCCAACGCCAAGAAAGTCCGAAACTGATTCTACAGACGGTCAACAACCTGAACGAGAATGCTTTAATCGTTGGTTTTGCTCGTCGCTTTGCTACCTACAAGCGCGCACATTTGCTCTTTGGCAACTTGGAACGCCTTTCGCAGTTGGTCAACGATCCGAAACGCCCTGTCATATTTCTCTTTGCAGGCAAGGCACACCCCAACGACAAGGCTGGTCAAGACCTTATCAAGATGATTATCGACATCTCACGCAAGCCTGAGTTTATTGGTAAGATTTTGTTTATCAGTAACTACGACATGGAATTAGGCAACCGCCTGACGAGTTGTGTCGATGTGTGGCTCAACACGCCGACGCGCCCACTTGAAGCCTCTGGCACCAGTGGCGAAAAGGCCGTGATGAATGGTGTGCTCAACTTCTCCGTACTTGATGGTTGGTGGGCTGAGGGCTATCGTCCTGATGCAGGCTGGGCCATTCAGGAGAAACGTACCTATCAGGACCAGCGTTATCAAGATGAAATGGATGCCGAAACGATTTACAACACACTAGAGAATGAGATAGTTCCGCTCTATTTCGCACGTGACAAGGATGAAGTCCCGACAGGTTGGGTGGCTGCGATGAAAAAGTGTTTGGCCGAGATTTCGCCCCGTTTCACGATGAAACGCATGATGGATGATTATTTCGAGTTGTATTACAACAAGTTAATCAAGCGTACGAATTGGATGCGGGCCAACCGTTACCAAAAGGCCTTTGAAATCAACTCATGGAAGAACCGCGTTCGTGCCAATTGGGACAAGATTGAGGTGAAGTCACTGATTTTGCCCGACACTGACGTGCGTCCGCTCACCTTTGGCGAATTGTTCATTGCGGAAGTCACGCTACTCACACCAGATTTGGAACCTGGAGACATTGGTGTCGAGTTGCTGTTTGGCAACAAGAACAGCAATGTGGTGGATGAAATTGACCTCATTGAGAAGATGAAGCTCGTCGATTCGGGCGATGGCTGGGTGAAATATTATATCAAGGTGCCGATGAAGCGCGCTGGTATTTACAATTACACCTTCCGTGTTTATCCTACTAACCCGATGCTACCGCATCGCCAGGATTTTCCGTTGGTGAAGTGGATTTAATCGCCCTTGAGCGTTGAACTCAAGTGGTAATGCCCGCTGCCGTAAATGGCTGATTGATAGCCATCGGCAGTGGGCATTTGTATTTCTGCAGTGGTGTTGGCGGGAATGGTGATGTCCCAATCAAAACGGTTGCCTTCGCGTTTCCAATGGCTCTCGATACGGCCTGAAACAGATTTAAAAGTGCAGTTTACAAAGCTCAGTCCTTCAATGGGATAGGGCTTCAACAAGATTTTGCTGTAGCCTGGCTCAAGGGCACGGATGCCGCCGAGGTATTCATATTCCCATAGGATGAGGTCGCCGAGCAGCATTACATGGTTGCCCGAGTTCATGGCAGGATCGGCGGTGTTGCCGTTCCAGAGTTCCCAAATGGTGGTGGCGCCGTTGCGGACCATGTAGCCCCAACTCGGGTAGGTGTCGTTGGTGGCAATCTTCATTGCGAGGTCACCATGACCGTATTCCGTTAGGCAGCGCATCAGCTGCTGTATGCCGATGACGCCCGTTGAGACATGGCCGTCGCATTCGTTCATCGTCTTGTCAACGATGCTTTCCATCACCTTATCTTCCAAACCTTTCGGCACCATGCCGAACCATAAAGGCAAGATGTTGGCAGTGACGGTGTTGTTGGCGTAGACTCCCGTCACTCGGTTGAAATACTTGTCGTTGAAGGCGATGGTGGAGGTGGTGATTTCCTGCTTGAAGAATGCCACGTCTTCATCGAAGCCTAAAATCTCAGCAAACTTGGCCATCTTGTCACAGAGGTAACAATAGAACGGCGTGGAGATGACCGTAGCATCGGTGATGCGAGACGCGTCGTTGGAGTGGATGAGCTCGAGTGACTCGGGCGGCATGCACCAGTCGCCGTAAGTGTCGCGGGGCATGAGGCCAGCCCGCATATAGTCGTTTTTCATGTGGAGCATCCATTTCTTCCAAGCCGCATAGTGTTGTCGGATGGGCTCCACGTCGCCAAAACGGGTGTAGAGCATGTCGGTCACGGTGACCATGGCACCAGGCCAGGTCATGTTGTCAGTGTAGCCGCGCCAATAGGGTGGGATGACATTGGCCAGCGAGCCGTTGTCCCACTGGCTGTCTTCGGCATCGGTGAGCCATTTGGCGTAGAGTTGGTGATTGCCGAAAATGTATGACTCACCGTAGTTGCCCGTGGTGCGGTCGCCGGTCCAGCCCAAACGCTCGTCGCGTTGCGGGCAGTCCGTAGGCATGGAGCGGTAATTGCCGCGAATGCCCCAATAGGCGTTGTGATACACGGCGTTGATGATTTCATTGGAGGTCTCAAACGAACCCGTAACGGGCATCTCGTCGTAAATCACCCAGCCTTCGAAATCATCCAAATTGGGCGTTTCGCGCAGGCCGGAAATTTCAACGTAGCGGAATCCATGATAGACGAACATCGGGCGCCAATGTGTTTCACTGCCTTTCATAATGAGACGATCAGTGCATTCCGCGCCGCGCAGGTTGGCGGTATAAAGCAGGCTGTCAGGAGTCAATAATTCGGCGAAACGCAGGGTTACGGTGTCGCCCGCCTGTTGTCCGCGCACCTTTATATTAATGAAGCCGACCATGTTTTGGCTCATGTCCAAATACCATTTGTCGCCCTTCTGGAACAGGCTGACAGGCTTCAGCGTGTCCATCATGGTGATGTTGGGGTTGGGTTGGGCACTGAGTTGGCCTTCAGGAGCCTCGACGAGTTCGGCTTGGAGCCAAGCAGAATCGTCGTAACCGATTTTGTTCCAATTGCCGAGGTCAAGGTTTTCATCATAGGTTTCGCCATCCCATTCGTTGGCGGTGCGAATGGGGCCTCGGTTGCTGATTTTCCAGGTTTCATCACTGAAAATCAGTTCCTTTTGACCGTCTTGGTAGGTCACTTCCAACTGCAACAGCAGTCGTGGCGTGCCAAAGCCAAACACGTTTTCGGAGTCGTCCCAATTGGGATTTTTGGCGTTGTAGCGTATCGTTGTGTAGCGACCGCCTTCAAGGATGATGCCGATGGCATTGTCGCCGCTGTTGAGCATCTTAGTGGCATCGAAAGTGTTGAAATACACACGTTTGGAGTACCAGGAAAGGGTAGGCTTCAGCAACTCCTTAGGCGCGATTTCGGTGCCGTTGAGGTAAGCACTGTACACGCCCATGCCACTGACATATAGTCTTGCCTCACTGATTTCGCCGTGAAGGGCAAACTCCTTGCGCAAGTAACGCGCCGCCAAGCGGGTGTGGCCTTCCAAAACATCGTCCTCAAACTCACGTCCAATCCATTTTGCTTGCCAGTTGTCTTGGCTCAACAAACTGATTTCGAAGGATTGCACTTCACTCTCCACTTTGGCCTTACCTTTGTCGTTTCTGACGGTGGCGATGACTTTCCAATAGGCCTTGTCGCGGCTTTGGAGTGCCTTGCCCTCGTATGGGATGTAAAGCATTTGATTTGAGGTCGTCACGCCCGAATCCCAAAGGTCGCCAATGCATTTTTGGGCGTTTTCGGCAGTCGAAGCCACGATGATGCGGTAGTTTTGTTGCACGACATTGTTTTCCGTGGTTTCGTATTGCCAACTGAAGCGAGGTTGTGCCGTAGATAGAGCCTGAGGATGGACTTGTTGCTCTACATTGGGATTGACGATGCTGATATTCAGGTTGTTGGTGCACGATGTGAGGCTCCAAATGACCAATAGTAGGAAAGAAAGACGTTTCATGGTTTTGAGGTTATCAAATGTTTACCGGTTTGTTGCAGATTTCAAGTTCAAAGTTCGATTTGGTCGGATGGCAAATCCAGCAGGACAAGATCAATTTTTAAAAACAAACCCGCAAAGCCTTTGCGGGTTTGAAATAGTAGTGTTTCAATCAGTGTTTATGCTGACTTTACGTCAAGTTTAGATCAATTACTGTTTGTAAGCGACATTGTTGAGATTTCCGGTAATGGGGAAAGAAGTTCCTTCATAATATGCATCTCCGGCAATTGTACTTGTGAATGAAAGCGTATTGTTTGACAGCGTTCCACTATTGTGGGTAATCGTCATGATAATTGTGATATCCTCATCCGTTTCTGTGGTGGTTTCAGGGTCAAAGACAATTGTATTTCCGGAAACCTCAGCTTCGGTATTGAAGTATCCAGATACAATCATCGAAGTAGCTGATGATGACGATTTTGTAAGTGTCAATGTTGCATTGCTAGCCGAAATGGGTTCAGTATACGTTTCCCCATAAATGGTCACAGTAAATGACCCGTTGACATTGAGGAGATAAGTGCCTTCAAACTGATCTCTGTAATCGATTTTTGAGCAACTGCTCAGCACAAGAATGGCAGCAAAAAAGGCTCCCACAAACATTTTCATAAAAACGTTCTTTTTCATCTTTTAACCCTGGGTTTGTGTCGGGTGCAACTTTTATTTCCTCTCTAGCACCTGAAAGGATTGTCTATTTGTCTTTAAAAGAAGTGTGGTGCTGAAATACAATTCAAAACTTGCATAACACTTCTTTAGTTCGATATATAGGCTTACAGAACCTCTGCAAAAATACTATTTTTTTTAAATGCAAGCAAAAGACGAGAAAAACTTATTTTGTTTTTGAAGCCGAATGAAGCCAAAAATGTTGTTGATTGAACGAAAATGTCTATATTTGCAGAATCAAAACAAAGTTGTCATGGAAGTCTATCAAATCTGGCTCATTGCCGCCATCATCTTAGTCATCCTTGAAATCGCCACTGCGGGTTTCGGGGTCATCTGCTTCGCCATCGGTGCGGGCTTTGCCGCTCTTGCCGCTGGATTAGGCGCGAACGTCACTTGGCAAATCGTCATCTTTGCCATCGTCTCGCTGTTGACCTTCATTTTCCTGAGACCCATCGTGATGCGATTCCTCGACAAGCGGTCGAAGGACGTGAAGACCAACGCCGATGCACTTGTTGGACGCAAAGGCATCGTCTCTGAGCGCATTGATGCAACGCAGCATACAGGTCGCGTGGCCATCGACGGCGACGACTGGAAGGCCGTGTCGGAAAACGGCGAGGTCATTGAGAAAGGCGAGCAAGTCGAAATCGTGAAACTGGACAGCATAATAGTAACCGTAAAACAATAAGCATCATGAACGTCACCATCACCAACGTTGTATTAATCGTATTAGTAGCCCTCGTCGTGATTTACATCCTGCGAGGCATTAAGATTGTTTCCCAGTCGGAAACCATGATCGTCGAGCGCCTCGGCAAGTATAACCGCACCTTGAACGCGGGCATCAACGTCATCTTGCCCATCATCGAGCAGGCCAAGGAAACCATCGTCCGCCGTCAGACTGGTGCTATGTCGCGCACCTCGCGCATTGACATGCGTGAGCAAGTGTATGACTTTGACAAACAGAGTGTTATCACTAAAGATAACGTCATGACGGAAATCAATGCCTTGCTCTATTTCCAGATTGTTGACCCGATGAAGGCGGTCTACGAAATCCAGAACCTGCCCGTGGCCATTGAAAAACTCACGCAGACCACGCTCCGTAACGTGGTCGGTGAGATGGAACTTGACGAAACCTTGACTTCACGTGATACCATCAACTCGAAACTCCGCAATGTGCTTGACGATGCCACCAACAAATGGGGCGTCAAGGTAAATCGTGTTGAGTTGCAAGATATTACGCCGCCTGAGAGCATTCGCCGCACCATGGAACTCCAGATGCAGGCCGAGCGTAATCGTCGTGCAGAAATCCTGAAGGCCGAGGGTGAGAAACAGGCGCAAATCCTGAACTCAGAAGGTGAGAAGCAGGCTGAAATCAATGCGGCAGAGGCTGAGAAGCAGGCCAATATATTGAAGGCCGAAGGTGAGGCCAAGGCCAAGGTGCTGCAAGCTGAAGCCGAAGCCACCGCCATCCGCAATATCGCCGATGCTGTTTCCGATAGGGGAGCGGATCCTGTCAATTACCTGCTTGCCGTAAAGTATATCGAAACGCTGAAGGAAGTGGCTGGCGGTCAGCAGAATAAGACCGTCTATCTGCCATACGAGGCCTCCAACCTGCTCGGCTCGTTGGGCGGCATCAAGGACATGTTCGGAAAGTGATTGCACTCGTAGTGTATGGAGCTTTTGGATTTGTACGATAAGAACCTGAAAATCACTGGGAAAACCATCGAGCGGGGCCAACCCATCCCGCATGGCTACCAGATTCCCATTGTGGCAGTGCTCATTCATAACGACCAAGGACAGTTCCTCATCCAAAAAGTGGCTGAAAGGAAAGGCAACTACTATGCCACCACCGCAGGCCATGTGAAAAGCGGGGAGACGGATTTTGCCCAGGCCATGTTGCGTGAGTTGAAGGAGGAAATCGGGCTTTCAGTTACCAAAGGAGAGTTGGAGCTGGTGAAGATTCGCCGCTATGAGTATAAGTTCACGTTCCTATATATAATAAGGTGTAATGTGCCGGTCTCTATGTTGCGCCTCCAGAAGGACGAGGTGGAGTCGGTGGCATGGATGTCGTTGGACGAAATTGAGGAGCTTTGCCGGCAGGGATTGTTCAACCGTACGCATTACCGTTTGCTGCACGATTGCGTGGAAAGTGATTTTTTCAGAAAGTAACATTTTTTTTTCATTTCGACTAAGGGTAAAATCAAAGATATAAGTCATTGTATTGTCGACAAGTTAAATTTAACTGATCAGTTATGGTATTTATACCATTACCATCTTACCAAACAGACGGCACTGTTGCGTTTTGCAGCGGTGGGTTTGTCATTTATGCGAAAACAATCAAATCAATTCACTTATTTACTAACTAAATTCTATTCATTATGAAAAAGAAAGTATTTTCTTTGATGATGACGCTTGTGCTGGCCTTTACGGGCATGGCACGAGCTGGCGATGCTGGTTCTAGCATGGCCGATGGTCCGGAGAATCCCCGTACCAGTGTATTACACGTGTCCTACGTGAATGGAGGAACCACGGTTGTAGACGAACTTAACCTCGGTTGTCGTCCGGCAGGCGCTTGGATGGCTCCGTTTGAGTTCAAGATGTACAATTCGGGCACTTCAAGCGTAAGCGTAAGCGTGCTCGATTTCACGCCCAACGATGGCCTGTTTACTATGGCTGAAGGTACTGAGTTGCCATTCACTCTCTCGTCGAATGGTGGCTATGTTAATCTCGCCATTGAGACCAATGCTACCCAAGCTGGCACCATCGAGCGCCAGTTTGTGGCCATCTACGAAGGCTCTCGTCTCGCAGCCATTTGGCCCATCACGGCTGAGGCTTATACGCCTGCATGCCCCGATGTTTGGGAACTGGCCCTCAATGTGACCATTTTCCCCTTCACTCATGTCCCTTCGACACTGACCAACTTGCATAACGACTACACGCTGCCCTTCCCGGAAATTCCGGAAGGCTACGATGCTGTCTACAAGCTGACGATCCAGCAAGACCAAATGCTTGACGCATGGGTTGAGAATGGAGCCAATGGCAAGGTGGCCCTCTATACCGAGGATTACCTCGGTGAAGGTGGCCCGATGGCCCACAACAACTACACCGGTCTGCAACTTGGTACTGGTGGTAGCGGTCTCCCATTTGAGGCTCAGATCGGCGATGGCACCAGCACGACTGGTTACTTCCCCTTCTACACCCTTTACAACTACTCCATTTCGGAGAACCTTTTCCTCGCTAGCGAACTTGAAGCTGCTGGTGTGACCACTGCTCCTATGTCCAGCTTGAGCTGGTATGCCACCAATACTACTGGTTACGAACAGCAAGGCATCAGCATCTGGATGGCTAACGTGAACGACGAAGAACTGACCACCACTTCTCACACTGTGGGCGGTATGACTCTCGTCTACACCGGTGCTATGACTCCTGAAGTTGGCTGGAATGAGTTCGTGTTCAACGAAGGTAGCTTCGCTTGGGACGGTCACAGCAATGTGTTGATCTTCTGCCAACGTAACAACGGTGCATGGAACAGCACGGTGTATTGGCAGAGCCACAATCCTGGCTTTACCGCAATGTCTTACAAATATCAGGACAGCGGTGCTTACGATGTGACGGCACCTAACACTATGACCACCAGCGCGACCCTCCGCCCGAACATTGTCATGAAGAGCATAGGTCGCGGTGGAGAACGCGCTGTTGCCGACGTGCCTTACTCGGCTGGTCCTGTCATCCAAGACCTGCCCATGCGTCCGGGTATTTATTACGTTGTCGCTTCCTCCACGGATCCTGACTTTGAGGTCTACATCAATGTGGAAGACATGCCTTGCCCGGAAGTGGCCGTCAATCCTATCCCTGCTGATGGCGCCACTAGTTTGGAACCCTCAAGCGTGACCCTCAACTGGACGCTCGACCCGTATGCCACGGGCTGGCGTATCATCGTGGGTACCACCTACTTCCCGGATCCTAACCATCCACAAACCATCATGTATCCTGAGGATGGCAGCTACACTTCCACCTTGGGTAACAGCTTCACTATCCACAACTTGTGGAACAACACACACTATTTCTGGAGAGTCGACCAACGCAACGCTGACGGTGCTTGCGAGACCACTGGTGAGACTTGGGGCTTCACGACCCACCTCAACATCCCGCAAAACCTCCGCGCTGATGATGAGACCATCTTCGAAGAGAACAGTGTGACCTTGACTTGGGATCCCATTGTTGACCGTACCTACCGCAGTTATCGTATTTATCAAGACGGTCAGCTGATTGGCAGTACGACCACTACGCCCAACCCGAATTCATACCTCTCCTACACTGTGAGCGATCTCGCCTACAATATGACGGGTTATGTGTTCAACGTCACTGCCTTGTATGATGAAGGTGAATCCGATTTCTCCAACGATGTCATCGTGAAGGTGAGCGGCAGAGGCACCCTCTCTGGCTATGTCTACGAACAAGACTATGACGTCCCGATTCCGGGTGCCACGGTGGACTACGTTGGTACCGACGAGTTTGGCGTTAGCCATAACTACAGCTTCACCACCAACTCCAACGGCTTCTACACCGGTTCGGTGTATGCCGGTAGCTACAACGGACAAGCCAGCAAGGCCGGTTATCAGACCGCTTTCTCGCCAGTTCCTCCGTTCAGCAACCCCGTGGCTGTGGCTTACAACAACGAAACAACTCCCGTCAACTACATTCTTGACGAGAACTTCTATGGTCCTTGCCAGGTTATTGCCGAGTATTATCCCGACAGCTTGGATCCCAACAGCCCGTACGTGAAAGTGTATTGGGGCTGCGGCTTTACCCCCGACCAAATCATCGAGCCTTTCGAGACCGGCGACTTCAGCTTGTTTGAATGGCAACTTGACCCGACCTATCCTTGGGTTATCACTACCAACAACCCGTATGAAGGCCAGTACTGCATGAAGAGTGGCAACCAACAAGTGCTTAGCTCTGCTTCCACCATGCAGGTGACGGTGAACATTCCCGCTGATGGTGAGATGAGCTTCTTCGGCAAAATCTCCTGCGAGAGCAGCTGGGACTATGGTTACTTCTACATCGACGGCCAACAGATGGGCAGCTACACCGGTGAAAGCAACTGGGGTGAGAAGAAGTTCCCCATCACCGCTGGCGACCACACCTTCATGTGGAAATATGAAGAAGACTTCATGATTTCTCAAGGTGACGACTGCTTCTATGTTGACTACATCACCTTCTACAGAGAACCCGAACCTGTACAACCTGGTTGGGTGTACTATGATGACGGTGTTAACGTTGATGCTATCGGTCTGACCGCTGGTGGTTCCTTCTACTGGGGTGTCATGTTCCCGCCCACTATGTTGGCAGGCAACACTGTGTCAAAGGTGAGCATGTATGACTACGATACCCACACGGGTACCATCATGATCTACCAAGGCGGTACCGATGCTCCTGGCACATTGCTCTACACGCAACCTTACAGCTGCACTGGCAGCAATGACTTTGTTGAGTGGACATTGACCAGTCCTGTCACCATCGACCCGACGCAACAGTTGTGGATCGTGATGAATAACAACAACGGTCAATACGTGGCCTCTGCTTGCGCCAACACTGGCGATGCCAACGGACGTTGGATCAGCCTTGACGGTGCCGTTTGGGAAGACGTTGCCGGTTATGGCTTCGATTACACATGGATGATTCGCGCCTACGTGGCCAACGGTGCCAAGGGTGAGTATATCGCTCCCACTGGCATTGTTGCCAATACGACTTCAGGTTCTGCTCCTATCCATCGTGTGAAGGGTGAACCCATCCAATCTCCTTTTGCTGTTTCTGGCAATACCACGAAGCACGATGTGGGCGTGCCCGCCATGAATAACACTCGTCGCTTCTCGCACTACAGAGTGTATCGCACCAACTGCTACAACGATGGTCCTTACGACTCCATCCCGAGCCCCTACACTAACATCATGACCAGCGTCTTGAGCTGCGAAGTGACCGACACCGTTTACATCGACACCTATTGGAACGATCCTGTGTTGACTCCTCCTGGTGTTTACAAGTGGGGTATTGGTTGCGTCTATGTAGGCAACCGTGGAGAGGTAATCGAGAGCCCCATTACTTGGAGCGAACCCGTCAACGTGGCGCCTGAGACTGCAACACGCGAGGTTGTTACCATTGGTGAAGGAACGAGCACGACCTATTTTGCTCCGTTCAACAGCTTGTGGGGCTACTCATTCGTTGAGCAAGTCTACACCGCTGCAGAAATTGGAACTGCAGGCGTAATTAATGCCATCAGTTTCAACATGCAGAGTACCAACCCAGAAACCAACGAGGTTGATATATTCATGAAGAATGTCTCGAGAAGCAACTTCTCGGGTAATACCGATTGGGAAACCGTTACGTCCTCCGACATGGTGTTTAGCGGAACGGTTACGTTCAGCCCCGGTTGGACGACCATCACGCTTGACACTCCGTTCCAATACGACGGAACGAGCAACCTGATGATTGGTATGCACGAGTACACTTCGGGCTACAGCACCCGTTACTTCTATTCCACTGCTTACACTGGCGGTTTGATTTCTGCTCACAGCGACACGGTCAATCCTGACCCGTTCAACATCGGTGCATTCACTGGTACGACTTACACTAAGGACACTCGCGCCAACATCCAGATTGACATTACTCCTGGTGGTGGCGGCGGTGGCCAAGGCGGTGGCGGTATTGCTGTCGGTGTTGGCACTGAGCCGATCCAAGAGCCTCGCGAGAGCGTGATTGTCTGGTCCAACTGCCTTGATAAGGACATGTACCTCAACGACGTGAGCGTCAACGTGCTGCTCAACAGCGCTGACAGCCCAGAAGGTACTTTGGTCAGCTTCCTCAACTACAACGAATACGAACAAGAGATGTATCCGATTGCTCCTATCACTCTCGATGAAAGCGGCTTCTATGCCTTCGAGAGCTTCCGTAGAGGCAATTATCAAGTGACCGTCGAACACGAAGGTTACTATACCATCGTTGACTCTGTCAGCATTTGGGCTCCTACCGAACTCCGTTATGTGATGACTGAAATCCTCTACGGTGTAGAGAATGTCTACGTCTCCCGTACCGGCTGGGCCATGTGGGATGACAGCCACAACAATCCTGGCGGTGGCCAAGGTGGTGGCGGTGGCCAAGGCGGCGGTGGCGGCCAAGGCGGCAGCGGTGAAACTTCCTTCACCGATGACTTCGAAAATGGTCTTGCCAACTGGACTTTGATCGACGCTGATGGCGACGGCAACAACTGGTATCACAGCTCCATGAGCCAAACCTACTCTTGCTATGACTATACTGGCTGGGGTCACAACTCCTCTAATGGCTTTGCTGTTTCTCAGTCCTACACCGACTGCACCTATGACTCTTACGATCCGAACAACTTCATGGTCACCAACCAGAAGTATTCGATCACGGCTTCATCTATGCTGAGCTTCTGGGCTGACTACGGCAATGACAGCTATCCCGATCACTTTGGCGTTGCTGTGGCTACGGCCGACAACCCGACGGCTGCTGACTTCACCGTGGTTTGGGAGGGCACTGCCAAGAGCGGCAACGCTGGCAAGTCTCAAATCCGCCATGATGGCGATCGTTATCAGAACTGGCGTTCACACAGCGTTGATTTGAGCGCTTATGCTGGTCAGGATGTCTACATCGCTTTCCGTCACTTCAACAGCTACGATCAGTACGAAGTCTACATTGACGATGTTACTCTGACTGCTGGCCGCGCTGACGACCGTCACTTCGAGTTCTACAAGGTGATGTGCACCAGCATTGACGGTGTGCCGATCTACAACCACAACACGGTATGGCCCTTCTGCCAATTGACCACCGACGGACCTTACAATGCACCTCTCGTTGAGGGTGAACACTACCTCTGCAAGGTTGCTACGGTGTACAGCACTGGCCAAAGCGAGTGGAGTGAACCTGTTGAATGGGAATACGAACCTTGCGATCACTGGGGACCTGTTGACGAAGTTACCGTTGGCGTGAACGGCGAAGGCAACCACATCGAGTGGGTGTTTGAACACGGTTACAACCCGTACGATCCGGGTACTGGCGGCGGTGGCGGCCAAGGCGGCGGCGGAACCTTCAGCGTTGACTTCGAAGGTGGCATGCCTGCCGGCTGGACGACCATTGACGCTGACGGCGATGGTTACAACTGGGTGCTTGGCTCGAATGTGGGTGGCATCTACTTGGTTGCTGGCGCCAGCCTCGCTGGTACTGGTCATAATGCCTCTGGCGATATGATCTGCTCAGGCTCGTACAGCAATGCGACTTCTGCAGCCCTTACACCTGACAACTACCTCGTTTCGCCTGCTGTGAGCATTTCTAACGGTTCCACCTTCAGCTTCTGGGCCTGCGCTCAGGATGCCAGCTATGCTGCCGAACACTTTGGTGTGTTTGTCTCTGACAACGGCACGAGCAACTGGACTGCTGTTCAGGAGTGGACGATGACCGCCAAGAATGGTGGTGGCGTAATGAGCTATGGCCGTAATGGTAACAACCGTGCCCAAGGCAGCTGGCATCAGTACACAGTTGATCTGAGCGCCTTTGCTGGTACGCGTTACATTGCTATCCGTCACTTCAACTGCAGCGACCAGTTCATCCTGAACGTCGACGACATCGAACTGAGCAATGGCGCCAAGGGCGGTCAAGGCTTTACCACAGGTGGCGAGTTCTACACTCAATATGCTGAAGACGGCATCATGCTGAACTTCATGGCTGTTGACAATGTTGACCTCAGAGCCTTCTTGCTCTACAATATCAACAAAGATGCTCGCTTCTCGCTGGTTCCTGAAGAGGCGTATGGTCAGTTCATTCTCACTTCAAATAGTGGTAGCACCCACCTCATGGATGAGTTTGAGACGGTCTATCAAAACTCCATCGCCGACTTCTCCATGTTGACCAAGAACGACATTTTAAGTCAAATGGACGAGTGGAAGACCGGTATTAATCCGCAATACTATCTCTCCATCAGCATGGATGTTATCCTTGGCAACAGCAGATCCGATAATGACCATTGCGCCCTCTCAATGCCTTTCTGCACCTCTGACTACATCGAGTTTGAGGCTGCCAGCACAGACCAAACGGCTGAGCAACTTGAAGGTCAAAACTTTGAAGACGGCTGCATCGGTAGCTCTTACAATCCTTCATGGTATCACATGAGAATACACACGGCTGGTCAGTTTGTGATCCACTTGGAAGGCCATGATCCTATTACCCCAAGCACAGAGAGAGACGTTGACTTCTGCATCTGGGGTCCCTTCACAGACCCGGTTTCACCTTGCGTTAGCCAATTGACTCTTGACAAGATCATTGACTGCTCGTATTCTGCCTCTTACAGTGAGGATATCTATCTTGGCTATCCTGAGAATGAGCACGACCATGGCTATGCCAGCCACGGTACTGTCAACTATCATGTGCCGGAAGTGGGTGAATACTACATCTTGATGCTCACTAACTACTCGCGTCAACCTTGTGTCATTAACTTCACCAAGACTGATGGTGCTGGTGAGACCGACTGCGACATCGTCAATCCTACTACCGACATCATCGGCTTCCTGATTACTCAGGACGGTGAATATCTGGCCTTCGTTGGTCCTGATGTACGTGAGTACACCGACATCGACGAGTTTGGCGATCATGAATACTGTGTCCGCCCGATCTATCCTGGTGATATGATTCTTCCTGACCACAACTATGGCTGGTCAATGGGTTGCCCGGTTTGCGGTGGCAATACTGGCACTTGCGCTCCTGGCGCCAATGTCTATGCTGAAGCTCTGACGGCCACCGACCAAGTGAAAGTGTGGTGGGGCGATCAGGATCCAGGCCCAGGCGGCTTAGAAGGAGACGAGTTCTCTGTCAACTTTGAAAGCGGTATTCCTGCTGGCTGGACCACTGTCGATGCTGATGGTGACGGCTACAACTGGAACCTTGCTAGCACGACTATGGGTACTGGATACGGCCATAACGGTTCGTCCGACATGGTCTTCTCACAGAGCTACGACAACAACTTCGGTGCTCTCACTCCCGACAACTGGCTCGTGACACCCGCCCTGACTCTCGGTGAAAGCTCAACCTTCAGCTTCTGGGCTTGCGCTCAGGATGCCAGCTGGGCTTCCGAACACTTTGGTGTGGCTGTCTCTGAGGATGGTGGCAACACCTTCTTGATGGTCCAAGAGTGGACGATGACCGCGAAGGGCGAGCGTTATGATGGTCCTCGCGGTATGCGCGACCAAGGTGCATGGCATCAGTACACGGTTAACCTCGGCGACTATGCTGGAGAAGGCCGTAAAGTGGCTATCCGTCACTTCAACTGCACTGACATGTTCTACATCGACGTCGATGACATTGAGCTGAGCAACGGTGCCAAGACTCGCGCCGGTATCGTGAATTACAACGTGTATCGTTCGACCAGCGCCAACGGCGAATACAGCGTGATTGCTGTTGTTCCCGCTGTTGAGGGTCAGACGTACTACGAGTACATCGACACGCCTGAAAGCATTGGTACATACTACTATCAGGTGACCGCCGACTACGGTGACTGCGAATCCGATCCTGCGCTTTCGGGTATCGATCCGACTGTCAACTATGTCTTCGCCAGTGTTGACGCATTGGATGAAAACAGTGGCAAGGTCAGCATCTTCCCGAACCCGACCAGCGGCAACGTGAAGATTTTGGCTAACGACATGACCCACATCACTGTGGTGAGCGTCATCGGCCAGGTCGTCTACGATGCTGACGTCAACGGTAACGAAATCGAACTGAATATGGGTCAGTACAATGCTGGCGTGTATATGGTTCGCATCGCCACCGAAAATGGTGTTAGCACGCAACGTGTGACTGTGGTTAAATAAACCACTGCGGAATTGATTTCCGCGAAAAATTGGGTGGTTCCGTTGGGAGCCACCCTTTTTTTGTATCTTTGCGGAAATTTATTGCGCAATTAAATTTTAATCTCATGATAGCAAAAGAATTACTCGACCCTAGAAGTATCGTGGTCGTTGGAGCCTCCGCCGACATCCATAAACCGGGCGGAAAAGTCTTGATGAACCTTATGAACAGCCCCTTCAAGGGACAGATTTATGCCGTGAACCCGAAAGAAGCTGAAGTTCAAGGTGTTAAATGCTATGCCAAAGTGGACGACCTGCCACAAGTGGACTGCGCCATTTTGGCCATCGCCGCCAAATATTGCCCCTCAACGGTTGACATTCTGGCCTTGCAGAAAGGCACGAAGGGCTTCATCATCATCTCCGCCGGATTCGGCGAAGAGAACGAGGAAGGTGCGGCCTTTGAGAAACACATCGCCGATACCATCAACAGCGTGGGTGGCTCATTGATTGGACCTAACTGCACGGGCTTTCTCAACACAAACTATTGCGGTGCTTTCGATGCGCCTATCCCGACTCTTGACCCGCATGGTGTGGACTTCATCACTGGCTCGGGTGCCACGGCTGTGTTCATTAAGGAATACGGAATTAGCAACGGTTTGACTTTCAATAGTGTATGGGCGGTCGGCAATTCGGCCCAACTCGGTATTGAAGACGTTCTCGAACACCTTGATGAGACCTTCGACCCCGTGAAGAGTAGCCGCGTCATTATGCTTTACATGGAAAAGATTTCCGACCCGCAGAAGATGTTGAAGCATGCCCGTTCGCTCATCAACAAAGGCTGCAAGATTGCGGCCATCAAATCTGGTGGCTCCGCTGCCGGTAGCCGCGCCGCTAGTTCACACACGGGTGCCTTGGCCACTTCGGATGTCGCCGTTGATGCGCTGTTCCGCAAGGCGGGTATCGTGCGTTGCCAGAACCGCCAGGAACTGACCACGGTTTGCGCCATCTTCATGCACCCTGAGGTGAAGGGCAAGAACATGGCCGTCATTACTCACGCTGGTGGACCCGCCGTGATGCTTACCGACGTGCTCTCCAACAACGGTATGGACGTGCCGCACATCGAAGGGCCTAAGGCTCAGGAACTTCTGACCAAACTCTACAATGGTTCCTCTGTCGGCAACCCGATTGACTTCCTCGCCACGGGTACTGCCGAACAACTTGGTTATATCATTGATGCCGTGGAGAACGACTTTGACAACATCGATTGCATGTGTGTCATCTTCGGCTCGCCTGGCTTGTTCCAGAACTATGAAGTTTACAAGGTCTTGGACGAAAAGATGAAGACCTGCAAGAAGCCCATTTTCCCGATCCTGCCGTCCATCATCAACGTGAAGGACGAAATCGAGGACTTCATCCGCAACAAGCACCGCATCAACTTCCCCGAAGAGTGCGTGTTCGGCAACGCCTTGTGCAAGATTTACAACACGCCCAAGCCGCAGCCCGAAAATCCTGAGATGCCTAAGATTGACGTAAAACGCATCCGTGAGGTCATCAATAGCTGCGAGAACGGCTACATTGATCCTGACAAGATTTACCAACTCCTTGATGCTGCGGGTATTGCGCAGAAGCAGATTCGTGTAGTAGACAAGAAACAGCAAGCCGTTGACTTCGCCAACGAGGTGGGTTATCCGCTTGTGATGAAGGTGGTCGGCCCCGTCCACAAGTCCGACGTGGGCGGCGTGACCTTGAATGTTCGCGACATTGAGACCGTGCAGAAGGAATTCGACCGCTTGATGGCTATCAAAGACACTTATGCGGTGGAGATGTATCCCATGCTTGATGGTACGGAGGTCTACATCGGTGCCATCCGCGACCCGAAGTTTGGGCATCAGGTTTTCTTCGGTCTGGGCGGCATCTTCATCGAGGTGCTGAAGGACGTGCAGAGTGCTTTGGCTCCCGTCAATGTGGCCGAGGCCAAGGATTTGCTGACCAAGTTACGTGGTTACAAGATTCTGCAAGGTGTTCGTGGCCAACAGCCTGTGAATGTGGACGTTTACGCTGAGCAGATTGCCCGTGTCAGTGCCCTCGTGATGGCCGCTCCCGAGATTGCCGAAATGGACCTCAACCCATTGCTGGGCAATCCGAAGAATGTTGTCGCGGTGGATGCGCGTATTCGTATTGAAAAATAATTGACTATGACTTATGACAATGACTATGACCACTTCACATGTTGTAAAAGTGGTCATAGTCAATGGTCATGGTAAAACAAAACACTATGATAACTGAAAAAGCTACATACTACCTTGTCTATGCTGCCCTGGTTGTCGTTACCTTTCTGCTTGACAATTTTTTGCTGAAGAAAACCGACAAGACGAGCCGTATCATTGGATATATCCTCAGTATCATTGTGGATTTGGCCATTTTCGGCTATGGCATATACCTCTATTACGCCAAGGGCGAGGATCAAACGGGCTTCGTGCTCGGTGGCATCCTATGTGGATTGTGTCTGCTGTGCCTATTGGGGCGCTATTGGCAGAACAAGGAGCAGGATAGAAGAAGTGAAAGAAAAGAATGATGAATAGGCTGATTTTCATAGTATTGGCCTCGCTGTGTCCATTGTTTTTGGTGGCTCAGACCGATCTCATCACTTTCTCGCGACAAGGCGGATTCTATGAAAACAGCTTTAGTTTATCCCTCGGTTGCTCTGAGGGGAACCATATTAGGTATACGGTCAACGGAAGTACTCCGACAGCCGATGCGACGCTTTATCAAGAGCCATTGTTTTTGGATAAAGTATTGTATTCAAAATCAAATATTTACACTGTTGTCAACTGTATTCCGTCCATTTTTTATGCTGTTGATAATGTGGAGCGAGCCATTGTCATCCGAGCCGCTGTTTTTGATGCGAACGACAATCGCGTCAGTCCAGTGGTCACCAACAGTTACTTCATCAAGTCGTTAGGCTGCGACCTGCATGGTCTGCCGGTGCTTTCCATCGTGACGGATTCCTTGGCCTTGTTCGACTATGAAACGGGTATTTTTGTTCCAGGCATCAATTACGATCCGACAGATTCCCTGAAAACGGGCAATTATTACCAAAAGGGTCGAGAATGGGAGCGGGAAATCAATATGGAGTTCTACGAGCCTGACAATCAAGGTATCAACCAACAGTGTGGCCTTCGCATACATGGCGGTGCCTCGCGGTTTTTCCAGCAGAAAGGGATGCGCTTGTATGCTCGTGAAGAATATGGCAAGAAGCGTTTTACGCATCGTTTTTTCGATACGACACCTATTGTGAAATTCAAGCATCTCAATCTGCATCCGTTCAGGTGCAGCAATTGGCTGCAAACGGGCGGGCAAGAATATCTTGCACAAAACATCGCCTCCAATCTGAACATTGACTGTCTCGCCGTGCGACAAACGGTGGTGTTCATCAATGGCGAATATTGGGGCATCTACACCCTTGAGGAATCTCCGGATGAGCGTTATCTCGAGGACCATTTCAATGTCGATCTCGATGAGGTTAACTTGTTGAAATACTGGGGTGTGCCTGACTATGGCGACCCTAGCGAATGGCAGGGTTTCTACTCTTGGATGCATACTGCCGACCTTACCCAGCCTGAAGACTCAGCTTATGCTTACACGCGCATGGACGTGCCAGGGTTCATCGATTATGTTCTTTTTGAGTCGTTTAGTGCCAACCTCGATTGGCCGCAAAACAATGTCCGCATTTGGCAGCCTGCTACAGGGCAACCTTTCCGTTGTCTCTTTTACGATGGTGACGGATGTTTTTCATGGTATTGGTACGATGCCTTGGAAAACCTTACCAATAGTGGTGGCAATAGCGTGATTTTCAATCGGTTTTATGAGAACGAAGGGTTCTGCAAGGATTTATATGAACGTTATCTGCAACTCAAAAACACTTATCTCGGCTATGACTACATGAAGGAAGTGCTGGAGCGTTATCACCATATTGTGGAAGGCGAGATAGAAAAGCAGGCCGAGCGGTTTTCTTTTCCTGATGACTTGGATAGATGGTACACTGACATGGAGAAGACCGACGAGTTTTTGCAATTGCGGTATTCCTATTATGAAACGGAATGGGGATGGTTTGACGTGGATGATAACACGGTTCAAAAGCCTTTGTTGACTTGCTACCCCAATCCATCGATGGGCGGTTTTGCAATAGGCTTGAATGCGGTGTCGAGTGGCGAATCGGTTATTGAGATGTTTGACTCCAAAGGTCAGAAGGTTTATGCGAAACAGGTTGCCTCGCACGAAGGAATGAATCGTGTTGTCATTGATGAACAGTTGCCAGCGGGGTTGTATGTAGTGAGGGTGAACTCGATGACACAAAGGATAATCATATTGTAAGATTATCTGTTTTTTAATCAATGATTTCGAATGAATAAAACCTTTTGCATAATGATAAAAGCTTGGATTACATGCCTTATCCTTTGTGCTTGCAATTTTTCCAAAGAGCAACCTGATGGGATAGCTTTTTCCCATTCGGGTGGGTTTTATGAGGAGAGTTTCAATTTGGCTTTAAGTTGTGCCGACACCCTTCACATTCGTTATACACTCAATGGGAGCACCCCTACGTCTCATTCTGCGTTGTATGCTGAACCTCTGTTTTTGGACGAAACATTGTATTCGAAATCTGATATTTATAAAATTGTCAATACAATTCCTTCTCGTTTCTATTGCCCAAGTTTTGTCGACAAGGCCATCGTTGTCCGAGCGGCCACTTTTGACGAAAACGAGAATCCAGTAGGGGAGGTGATAACGAATACCTATTTGATCAAAGCTTTGGGCTGTGATTTGCATGGCTTGCCAATGTTATCGATTGTAACAGATTCTCTTGAACTATTTGACTATGAAACAGGGATTTTCGTCCCTGGTGTCAATTATGATGTCCAGGATTCGACCACAAAAGGAAATTATTGCATGACGGGTAGGGAATGGGAGCGCGCCATCAACATTGAGTTTTATGAGCCTGACAACAGTGGCATCAACCACATTTGTGGACTTCGTACCCATGGCGGCGCGTCTCGATGGTATCAACAAAAGGGGATGAAACTCTATGCGAGGCGGGAATATTCCCAAAAGCGCTTTAAACATGACTTTTTCGGGCAGCATTTGGAGAATGGTTACAAACGTTTGGTGTTGCATCCTTTCCAATGCAGCAATTGGCATCAGACTGGAGGCCAGGATTTTATGGCACAACGTGTGGCTTCCCATCAGGATTTGAATATAGATTGCCTCGGGGTGCGTCAAACGGTGGTGTTTATCAATGGAGAGTATTGGGGCATCTACACCCTTGAAGAATCACCCGATGAGCATTATGTAGCCGATCATTATCTCATTAATAAAGAAAGAATAAACCTGATTAAATGGTGGCGGCACGAAAAAAACGGCGATTGGAAGGATTGGTCGGATTTCATGCGTTGGGCACAGAAAGCCGACATGAGCAAGGCGGAAGATCAGGATTATGCCTTCTCGCGTATGGATATGCCCAATTTCTTGGATTACTTGATTTTCGAGACCTTTTCTGCCAATCTCGATTGGCCGCATAACAACGTCATGCAATGGCAATCGGACACGGGCGAGCCGTTTCGCTTCATCTTTTATGATGGTGATGGCTGTTTTACCAAGCTGCGGTTCAAAGCTTTAAAAAACGCCGTTAGTAAGAAATATGACAGTGATATAATAGCCTTTTTCCTTGGAAGCGAGGAGTTTAGAAGAATGTTTATCAGTCGCAGCCAAGAGTTGAAGAAGTCGGTGTTCAGTTACGAGGCCACCAAACCCGTTCTTGATGAGTATCGGAGCCTTGTTCAGGACGAGATTTGGCGACAGTCGTCGAGGTTCAATTTTCCCGTCAGTGAAACGCGCTGGATGAGAGACATGGATGCTGTGGACAAGTTTTTTCGCGAGCGCAACATGGAATTTGAAATGGAGATGTTTGATTTTATGAGGAAGTGCCAGGATTCCTTGTTTAATGGAGTAAAGAGCTTAAATACAGAATGATATGAAAAAATCAGATGTGATTACCTTAATTATTGTGGCCGCCGTAGTGTGCGGTTTCGCTTTCATCCCAGGTGCGTGGGAGTGGTTCAACACGACGACTAGCAACCACGGCTTGCTGATGAGTTTCTTCAAGTTTGCCATCCTCGGCACTTTTGGTGAGATGTTGGCTTTGCGCATCCGCGAGGGTGTGTACATCAAGAAAGGCTTCGGCTTGTTACCTAAACTGCTGGTTTGGGGTGTGTTGGGCGTAGTCATTGCCTCTGCCATGACCATCTTTAAGACGGGCACGGTGAAACTGCTGGATGGTGGCTTCCACCTCAATGGCAAAGCTGCTGAATGGTTCGCTGGCGACCTCAGTTGGGGCAAGTTCTTCGTCGCATTGTGCGTCAGTGTGTTGATGAATACTTTGTTTGCGCCGGTTTTCATGACCTTTCACAAAATCACAGATATCCACATTGCTGAGACGGGTGGCACGCTGAAAGGTTTCTTCAGCCATCCGCTGAACATTCGCGAGAAGATGAGCAAAAAAATCAACTGGGACATCCAATATGGCTTCGTTTTCGCCAAGACCATTCCGTTGTTTTGGTATCCTGCGCACACCATCACCTTCTTGTTGCCGCCCACATTACAGGTGCTGTTTGCGGCCTTCCTCGGCGTCGTCCTCGGCGTGTTGTTGAGTATCAAGAAGTAAAAAAGTTTGTAATAAAAATATCTAACTTATTGATAATCAATACTTATATTTTAAAAAAGTTTGTAACGCCTCCATGAGGCGTTTTTTTGTTGTAAAATCTTGTTATTTTTGCATCAACAAACATAAGATAAGAATTGAATGCTATGAAAATCTACAAATGGTTAAGGGGGCTGATGAAAGCCTCGGCACTCACGACGGTGATGTTCATCATGCAGGCTTGCTATGGCACGCCGAAAGATATTGATGACATTGTTGAAATCCAAATTAGCGGCTATGTGACCAACAAAGCCAATGGCCAGCCTTTGCAAGGTGTCCAATTGCATGTGTTTCATGCCGATGGCTGGTCGGGTTGCCACGACTTTGGTAATTCGGATGAAAACGGGTATTTTGAAATGCGACAGTGGGGCAACATCCATAGGGTTTCCCAATTGACTATCGAAGTCGAGGACGAGGAAGAGCATTACCAGCCGTTTGACACCTTGGTTTATTCCAATTCAGACCTTACGGATTTGAAAATCAAATTGGTAACTATCCAATAAAACCTTCATGCGATGAAAAAGCACTCCTTATATAAATGGTTTCGCCGCGTGGCAATGCTTTCGGGCATTCCGGCTTTGACGGTGATGTTTGCGTGCATGAAGAAATATGGTGCACCAAACGATGTGATTTGGGGTGCTGTTTTGGATCAGGAGACCGACCAACCCATTCCCGAAGTCATCATCCAAGACGAGAATAGTCATCCATTGGATACAACAGGCGAGTATGGCCAATTCGAACTGACAACAAGGAATTGTATAGATTTGACTTTCAGCAAAGAAGGTTATCATTCAAAAGATACGACGCTTTGCCCAACAATGGATGGAACCATCTATATGAAAAAGATTGCTGAAGAATGATGCTCCAATCCTTCCATAATTATTTTCGCAAAAAGGAAACACAACTCCACGAGCTGAACTACCTCTTTTGGGAATGTACGCAACGCTGCAACCTCAATTGTCAGCATTGTGGCTCGGATTGTTTGGCTTCGTCGCGCTACAAAGACATGCCCTTCGAGGATTTCTTGAACGCGATTAAACCCTTGGAAACCAAGTATAAACGCAATTCTATTTTAGTGGTCATTACGGGAGGCGAGCCTTTGGTACGCTCCGACTTGGCCGATTGTGGGCGACAACTGCGGCAACACGGCTTCCCTTGGGGCATTGTCAGCAACGGCTATGCCTACGACGAGGCCATGCACAAGGAGCTGATGGACGCGGGAATGTGCAGCATTACCATCAGCCTTGATGGCCTGCGCGATACGCACGACGCTTTCCGTAAACGCCAAGGTAGCTTCGACCACGCCCTTCGCGCCATCGACTTGATTGCCAACGAGAAACGTCTTCCCACCTACGACATTGTGACCTGCGTCAGCCCGATGAATTTCGGCGAGTTGGAGGCCATCAAGCAGTTGCTCATCGAACACAAGGTAAAGGCTTGGCGACTATTCACCATCGACCCGATTGGTCGCGCCGCCACCGACAAGAGCCTGCAACTCACTGACGAACAATTCCGCCAACTGATGGACTTCATCGTCGCGACGCGAAAAGAGGGGAGGATTGACTGCAAGTTCAGTTGTGAGGCCTATGTGGGTCCCTACGAGCGCAAGGTCCGCGATTGGTTCTATTTCTGCCGCGCGGGTATTACTGTCGGCTCCATCCTCATAGATGGCTCCATTTCCGCCTGCCCCAACATCGACAGAAGTTATGTCCAAGGCAACATCTATCAAGACGATTTCCTCGACGTTTGGGAAAACCGTTTCCAACCCTTCCGTGACCGTTCCTGGATGAAAACTGGACAATGTGCTGATTGCAAGGTGTTTAAGAATTGCCTTGGCGGTGCGATGCATCTCCATGCGAAGGATAAGGGTGGGATAATGGTTTGCCATTATCATAAGCTCCATTAGTGGAAATCAAGCACGAAGCACATCATTACGCCTTTTCTCCTCAGGGCGGAGTTGCATCCGCCATCCCTCACGCGGAAGAACGTCTCTGTTGTGTGAGGGATAGTGGGTCAAGCCCGCTATGAAGATAAAGGCATTAGTGCGTTGTTTTCACTCAAGGTTTCCCACTTTTTTCAAAAAAATTCAAAAAAAATGCATTTTTCTCTTGACAGTAAGAAAAATTGTTGTACTTTTGCAGTGTTCTATTCAACTAATACACTAACACAAAATACAACAACATGATTACAATCAGCAACTTAGACTTCGGCTACAAGAGTCAGCCTGTCTTCAAGAACATCAGCCTCAGCTTCGAGAAGGGTAACATCTACGGGCTGTTAGGCGAAAATGGAGTGGGGAAGACCTCCCTGCTGAAACTCATCAGCGGTTTGCAAAAACCCAGCTTTGGCTCCTGCACGGTCGACGACATTGAGGCCTTCAATCGCTGGCCCGAAACCCTCCAAAAGATTTTCTTCATTTCTGAGGACTTCGCCATTCCTGAGGGTACACCTATTAATAATGTGCGCGAGTTGGGTGTCTTCTATCCCAACTACGACGAGAAGCTCTTCTTCGAACTTTGTAGGGAGATGGAAGTGGATCCTCAGCGCAAGTATGCTGAAATGTCGTTTGGCCAGCAGAAAAAGTGCTTGATTGCTACGGCCTTGTCGTTCAACACGGACTATCTGCTCCTTGATGAACCCACTAATGGCCTCGACATTCCCTCGAAGACCCTTTTCCGTCAGGTCATCGCGAAGCACGCCACCGACAACCGCACCATCATCATCTCCACGCATCAGGTGAAGGATGTGGAAAACCTCATCGACCCCATCATCATCCTCGACCACGACGAGGTGCTGCTCAAGGCCTCGTTCCGCGAAATCACCGACAAGCTCTACTTCGACTATGGCACGGAGAAGGACGACACCGCGCTCTACAGTGAGATGATCCCTGGTGGCTATGTCAACGTCATCCGCAATCCTGAAGGCTTGGACAGCAAAGTCAGCATCGAGGTGCTGTTCAACACTGTGATGAAAAACAAGCAAACCATCAAACAACTTTTCAACTAATAGGAGGATAAAACTATGAATAACACATTCAATTTCAACCGTTTTAAGAATCTCTTGCTGAAGGACGGCAAGATGTACATTCGCAACTTTGGCTCCACACTTATCGTGCTATGTTGCATGACCGCCATATTATGGATTTTCACGCTCTTGTTTGGCAAATCAGCCGATGGAGCTAGTCGTTTCGCTATCATTGTTGCCTCTGCAGCGTTGGCCATGATGCTAGTGCCATCCAAG
This sequence comes from uncultured Bacteroidales bacterium, assembly GCA_947305795.1. Classification (GTDB taxonomy): domain Bacteria; phylum Bacteroidota; class Bacteroidia; order Bacteroidales; family F082; genus Limimorpha. Next base: position 95,086 of record CAMZEK010000004.1, read on the forward strand.
GTCTATGGCAAGGCCAACCTGTCGCGTGAGGGTGTGGATTTTGCCATGATGCCGACTTCATCTTTGGAGAAGTTCGTCAGCATGTTCGTCTATTGCGCCATCGTTACTCCCATAGTGGTTTTCTTTGGTGGTTACCTGGTTGACGCTTTCTTGTCGATTTTACCCTTCGGCGGTTTTGACAAGCCTATACGTCTCTACTCGATGAACGAAATCGTCCGTATGTTTAACGATACGGAAGGTGCGGTTCGTGCAGCAGAAATGGATCTTCCTATTGAACAGGTGTTTCCTATCGGCGTGATGCGCACTTCATTATATGCTGGCATCATCCAGTGGGCGGCCATCTTCATGCTCGGCAACATGCTCTTCAAGAAGCACAAGGCCGGCAAGACTTTCGCCTGCTATCTCGGCATCGGTTATCTGCTTTCCACGATTTTTGGCGCGACTATGGTTGCCAATTCAAAGCGCATAGAACTCTGGATCGAATCCTTTGAGGGTTATACCACTGAAGAAGTGGTTCGCCTTTGGCACAATGCAACCATTTGGGGCATGATCATCGGTATCGTCATCACCGGTGTGTTGCTTTACTTCACTTATCGTAAAATCAAGACCCAAAAATACTAAGCCATGGAATTCAACGCACACAAAC
>CAMZEK010000005.1 GCA_947305795.1 uncultured Bacteroidales bacterium
AGTTGGCTTCCGTCAGCGTGAAGTTGACCTGTGCGGGGTCGAAAGGACGCATCCAACCGCCGTTTCTGCGGCCTTGGAAGAACTGGTTTTCGGGGTTGTAGATATTCTTATAGGCTTGTGCGCGAGCGTAAAACTCTTTGGCAATATCGGTCTTGCCCATGTCCTCGGCCATGCGGGCCACGCACCAGTCGTCGTAGGCATATTCGAGGGTCTTGGAAGTGGCCTCGCCTTCGACCTCAATCGGGATGTAGCCGTATTTCATGTAGGCTCCCATGCCCCGGAAATCCATCTTCGATGAATTAACCATCGCTTCAAGCGCCTTCTCCGTGTCGAAGTCGCGGATGCCCGCAAAATAGGCGTCGGCGATGACAGGAATGGCATGATTGCCAATCATGCAGTAAGTCTCGTTGGCGGCCAGTTCCCAAATGGGTAGCAGGTGGTGCGGGTTGGTCTCGTACTTATTAATAAAGGTGTTGATGAAATCCAAAGTGCGCTCGCGCTGCATGAGGCTGAACAGTGGGTGCAGGCTACGGAAGGTGTCCCAGAGCGAAAAGACCGTATAAACGGGCCGTTTGGACGTGTAGACTTTCAAATCGTGGGCACGATAACGACCATCAGCATCACTGTAGAGGTTGGGTGCAATCATGGTGTGGTAAAGCGCCGTGTAGAACACCGTCTTGTTGGCCTCGTTGGGGTCGCTGACCTCGTAGCGTTTCAGCTCCTTGTTCCATTTGTCGTAAGCCTTTTGGCGCAAGGCATCGAAGTCGAAGTCGTTATCGGCAAGTTCGGCTTTCAGATTGTTCTTCGCGCCTTCCTCGTCGACGGCAGAGAGGGCGATGCGCATGACGACAGGCTGGCCGTCTTCCATGTCAAAGTCGAAGTAGGCTTTGACACGGTCGCCTTGCGCCCTGGACTCTTCCTCTAAACGGACGCCGTTTTCAAACATGCTGCAACTTGCAATAGGCTTCGAGAACTCGGCGTAGAAATAGAGATACTGCTCGTTGGCCCAGTCGCGGGTACGGCGGAAACCACTGATGGCGTTCTCGTTCTCCACTTGGAGCCATGACTCATACACGAACTCATCATTCACACCTTCCACCATGTCCAAGAACAGGTGTGCGTTGTCGCTTTTCGGGAAGGTGCAGCGCATCATGCCGACGCGGTCACCAGTGGTGAGTTCCACTTTGGTGTTGTAGTCGTCCAAAAGAACGGCATAATAGCCCGCCTTGGCATCTTCGTTCTCATGCTGGAAGGCGGAGCGGTAGCCCGAAGCGGTGTTTTCCTCCTCGCCTTTGTCGGTTTTCACTTCGCCTACAATGGGCATGAAGCGGAAATCGCCGTAGTCGGAGCAGCCCGTGCCGCTGAGGTGGGTGGTACTGAAACCGAGGATGGTGTGGTCGGTGGTGTGGTAGCCCGAGCAGCCGTCCCAATCGTTCATGCGGGTGTCGGGGCTGAACTGCACCATGCCGAAAGGCACCGTGGCTCCCGGGAAAGTGTGGCCGTGACCGCCCGTGCCAATGAACGGGTCAACGTAATTGGCGGGGTCACTGACGTAATCAGTTTTTGGTTCTGTGTTGCAAGCCGCGAGGCAAAGCAGCAATAGGGGTAAGTATAGTTTTTTCATCGCAAAAGGAATTGATTTTGACGCTGTAAAATTAGGAATAATACCTTTTGGTTTTACATACATGTGCATTTTTCCTGGCACAATTATTGTAATATCTAAGTTTTTGAATAAAAAATCGCCTTTTTAACCATTGCTATTTCATATTTTGATTATATTTGCAGCCCAAATATTGAACATCAAACTAATAACTAACCAACTAACACACACAAAAATGAAAAAAGTATTCTTACTTTCATTGAGCCTTGCATTAGGCTTCAGTGCATTCGCACAACAGCGTGTCGCAAAGAATGATAGCCAATCATTCAAGGTTGACAGCAAGAAGGTTGTTGTAGGAAACGAGACCATCAATCCCTCGGTTTCCAATTTTGCTTCTCCAGCTGCCCAGAGCGTTGTCGTCAATAGATACGACAACATTGAAGACGGCACCACCATGTACACCACTTACGACCTCCAGTCGAACAGCTGGTGCTCTAACCGCATGTATCAACTGCCCGATGGTAGTGTCGGTGTTGTGGGTACGATGTCACACCAAGAAAACCAAACGGCTTCGGACCGTGGTACTGGTTACAACTTCTACGACGGCAACGACTGGTTAGACATGCCGGATGAACGCGTTGAAAACGTGAGAACAGGTTGGCCGACCATCGCTCAGTGGGGTGAGACCGGTGAAATCATGATTTCACACTCACCATGCCGCTGCTGGACCAGAGAGGTTGCTGGCCAAGGTGAATGGCAGTACATGGGCGAACTTCCATACGCTCCAGAAGGCTATCCTTACCCGGGCGAGAACATCTCCTGGCCTAGAGTTGCCACTTCTGGTCCCAACCACAACATCATCCACGTGATTGGTGACATCCAACACTCAGTTTCTGACGACGAGGTTCACCACCATCAGGCATATCTCCGTTCGGAAGACGCCGTGAACTGGACGATTACCTACTCTCCGCTTGCCCAAGACGGCGAAGAAGCCGACCACTATTCAGCTGATGCCTACAACATTGCCTCCAACGGCCACAATGTTGCCATTATCTATTCCGACGATCTCCAAAGCCACGTCGTCATGTACAAATCCACCGACGACGGTGAGACTTGGAAGAGAACCGTGATCTGGGAGAACCCCTACTATGGCTGTGACTGGGAAACGGATCCTTGCTCCGTTTTCACCGACACCATGTTTGGTCCTTCAAATGTCGCCATTGCCATTGACAACAAAGGCGTCGCTCACGTGGCCATGAACACTTATGAGTACATCCACGATGAAATCGGTAACACTTACACCACTTATAGAGGCAGAACCGTTGACGGCATCTACTACTGGAACGACACCCAAGAGGCTCCCATCCAATCAGAAGACGGCAACCCGCACCATGCCTTGAGACTTTGGTGGCCGATTCCGGGAGACCCTGAACATGTCGAAATGCACGCTGACTCCACCAAATGGATTGGTTATCTTCCTATGTATGAGGACGGTAATGGTAATCTCATTTCATATGAAAATGACAAGTTCTATATTGGAGATGACTACTTCTACAAATTCCGCGCAGGCCAGTCCGGTATGCCAGCTCTCTCCATCGACCCGATGGGCAACATTGCTTGCGCCTATTCGTGCCCTTGCACCCGTCGTGAAAACAGCGATTTAGGTAAATACTATAGAAGCATCTATGTAAGCTATCTCAATGTTGACGAAGGTTATTGGCATCCGTATGTTGATGATCTGACCGACGACTTCATGTATGATTATTCCGAGAACATTTTCACCATCTCAGTAAACAACACGGTCAACCCCGGTGAATTCTGGATTGGCTTCCAGATGGATGATGTTCAGGGTCTCTATTGGGGTTCCAACGCCTCCCAGTCAACTGCAACTACTAACGAAATCCACGCTTTCAAGATCATCGCCGATCCTGAATTGGTGAGCGTCCCGGAAAATCACGATGCTGTCAACCCGATGACATCCACCCGCGTTTATCCCAACCCCACCACCGACGTGCTCAACATCGAAGTGAACGCCTGCCAGAATTCGGCCATGAACATCAGCGTTTACAACATCATGGGCCAAAAGGTGATGGAAAACAACGTGAACATCACGACAGGTATGAACTGCCCGAGCATCAGCACCAGCAGCCTCAGCAGTGGCATCTATTTTGTCACCGTGAAGGCCAACGGCTTCGAGAACACCATGAAATTCATTGTGAAATAAGTATTTTGTCTTAGTCACAACTGCAAAAAAGGAGGTTTCGGCCTCCTTTTTTTGTTGAAAAAAAACAGAAAAAACGCTTCCATTTCAAAATAAAGCACTATCTTTGCCCACTGAACTATGCACAAAAATGCATCAAAAAAGGGAAAAACCAACATTAAACTAACACTATTATTAATTAAAACTCATTCAAAATGAAAAAGTTATTTACTTTAGCACTCGCCTTGTCAGTGGCTTTCGTTGGCTACTCCCAAGTGCAAAAGGTCTCCCGCAAGGATGACGTGAAAAAGGTTGCCACCATGCAAAAGGCAACAGGAATGGAAAGCTTTGAGAATGTTCAGAGCCAACCCAACATGACCCGCAGCGACGGTGAACTGGATTACACCTACTACGACTGGCAGTCGAACCAAGGCCCTCGCAGCTGGACGATTGTCTGGCCTGACGGGAAAGTCAACTTCGCCTTCACCTGCGCCACCTCCTCCACCTTCACCGACCGTGGTACTGCCATCGGCACCTATGACGCTGTGAATGATGAATGGATTCCAAGCGATGGCCGCGTCGAAAACGAAAAGACAGGTTTCGGCTCCATCGCCCGCTACGGCGAAAACGGCATCGTTATAGCCGCCCACACAGCCACCAACACTGGCATCTACATCGCTGAGGACAAGGACAACATCGTACCGAACAGCCTCCCGGCCGCCATTTACACCGACAACGGTTCTTACACACACCCTGCCGTGATGACTTCCGGTGCCAACCGTGACATCATCCACCTCTTCTGTGGCAACTTCGATGACAGCACCATCCCTCCCCTGTATTGGCGTTCGACTAACGGCCAAACTTGGGACAAGGCCGAAGTGATTCTTCCCTTTATCGAAGAATGTGGCTCTGACTGGGGCACCAACGATTACTATTGGATGGAAACCACTGAAGACAACTGCCTCGCCCTCGTCATCAACAGCGCTTGGAGCGATGGTATTGTGTTATACAGCTACGACGATGGTGAGACATGGTACAAGAAGGAATTCTACCATCACCCTGGCGTCCACACCACTATTGGTGAAGAGGATTGGGTAATGTATCCACGTTGGACCTCTGCCCAATGGAGTGCCAACGGTTTGAGCCTTGCCTTTGAATTCAACGGCACAAGAGGCGAACCTGGCGCGGGTAGCTACTTCCCCAGCATCGGCGGTGTCGGTTTCTGGGCTGAGGACATGCCTTATGCTGGCGAAGGTTACGCCCCCAATGGCTATGACCCGTCCAACCCAATGCCTCCTATGACTGGCAAACCCTTCATCATGGACTCGGCTTACATGTTTAATGACATCTATGCCGCATGGCCGCGTTGGAGCGATCAAACCTGGAACAACCCTGCCTACTTTGGCTACGTAGCTCCTCTCGATGAGAATGGTAACTGGCAAAGCTGGGAAGATGCCACCGAGTTCAACATCGAAGACTTCTCTCTCCACGGCTCATACAACAGCGGTTGCGCTGGTATGCCTGTGCTCTGCGTCGTTCCCGGCAGTAACGGTTACGACATGGTGACCGTTTGGAGTTCCATGGACGAACACAACACTGACGACCTTGGCAACTACTACTACAAACTCTTTGCCTCCTATTCTGCTAATGCTGGTAATACATGGTCAACTCCTGTGCACTTAACCAACGACTTCATGTATGACTACTCAGAATGCGTTTATCCTCAGGCTGCTGTGATCGGTACGACCCTCGTTGTTGCCGCTCAGATGGACGGCACCACCGGCACTTTCGTCCAAAATGACGACCCCGATGGCAGCGACAACTACTATCAAGGCCTCACTTTCGAACTGACCGACCTCTTCCCGGGCGTCAATGTCGGTACCGTGGAGAACAAGAACGTTCACATGACCCTCTATCCCAATCCTGCCGTTGATCACCTCAACGTCACCCTCAGCCAGAACTCCAACATCACGGTCTACAACATCATGGGCCAAGTGATTCGCACGGTTGAAGGTCACATTGGTGCCAACCAAATCGACCTCAGCGGCATGAACGCTGGTGTGTATTTCGTCAGCGCCGGCAGCGACACGCAGAAGTTCATCGTGAAGTAAACCTAGTTTCATTCACATAATCAAAAAAAGGAGGCTATCGAAAGCCTCCTTTTTTTGTTCGATCACCTCAGCTCGCAATGACAGCCAAAAAAAACGAAAAAACGCTACTTTTTTAGAAAAAAGCATTATCTTTGCCGTGTTCAACGTATACAGAAAAACATCTATCTAACATTATTATTAACTAAATCCATTAAAAATGAAAAAGTTACTTACTTTAGCATTGGCCTTGTCAATAGCCTTCGTCGGCTTCGCACAAGTGCAGAAAGTATCGAGCAAAAACGCTAACAACGTTGTGGCCCAAGAGCAAATCTTGCTGGGTAACGAAACCTTTGAAAACGTCGGTAACGTTTCGACGATGACCCGTAGTGAAGTCGAATTGGACTACACCACTTACGACTGGCAAACCAACACCGCCGCGCGTAACCTGACGATGAACTTCCCCGATGGCTGCGTCGGCTTTGCCTACACCATCGCCACGGATGCCAGCATGACCGACCGCGGCACCGACGTGGTCATCTACAACCCTGCCAACGACGAATGGACCACTGTTGGCGGCAAAATTGAAGACCGCAAGACTGGTTTCGGCTGTGCCGCCCGCTATGGCGAAAATGGCGTGGTCGTCGTCTCCCGTGATGCCAATACCCTGAACTGCGGTGTCTACATCATCGAGGACAAGGACAACCTGCCCGCCCCTGGTACCGTGGCTCCTGTCATCGAATGGGTCAAGGATGACAGAAACATCCACTTCCCTGCTGTCATGTGCACTGGTCCTAACCACGACCACATCCACATCCTTTTCACCGCTTTGAACTATGTGGACGAAGCTGAACAGTCCAATCCGTTCTACTACTTCCGTTCGATGGATGGCGGTCAAACTTGGGACGAATTCATGACCATTGACTATCTGGGTCGTGAATACGCCCCCTGCTATGGCTCAGGCCAAGACGCCTACTTCATGGAGAACAAGGGCGGCAACCGTCTTGACATCGTGGTGAACACTCGCCGCGGCGACGGCGCTGTGCTGACCTCCTATGATGAAGGCAACACGTGGACCCGCACCAAATTCTACCACCATCCCGGCATTGACGAGGATTATGGCGAGAACCTCGGTTATCTGTACCCCCGCTGGACCTCGGCCCTTTGGGACAATGCTGGCACACTGCACGTAGCTTACGAAATTGGTGGTGCTACTGGTGACGCAACCTCTACGAGCTACTATCCTGGCATTGGCGGCGTGGCTTACTGGAACAGCGCCATGCCTTATCGTGGAACAGAACCAGCTTATGGAGTAGATCCCACCAATCCCATGCCTCCTACCGCAGGCCAACCGTTCATCATGGACTCCGCTTACCTTTATCAAGACATCTATCATTCATGGTGGTTATGGAGCGATGCCACGCATGAGATGTGGCCTGAGTTCATCGGTTACGTGACTCCTTTGGATGAGCTGGACCAACCGCTCGTCGATCCTTACGAGGCTACGGAATTCAACCTGTATGACAACGGCATGGACAGCCACGGCCACTATAACGGCGGTGTCAGCGAAATGCCCGTGCTTTGCATGAGTCCTGACGAAGTGCTGATGGTAGCCGTTTGGATCAGCATGGACGACCACAACATCACGGCTGGTGCTTCCAGCGACATGGCTTTCTTCAAGCTCTTCACCCGCGCCTCATTCGACAAAGGTAACACCTGGACTCCCATGATTCAACTCACTACTGACTTCATGTACCAGTATTCGGAGTGCGTCTATCCTCAAGCTGCCATCACCAACAACCAGCTCGTCATTGCCTGCCAGATGGACGGCGAGCCTGACAGCTTCATCATTGGCACTGGTGGCGACGTTGACCAAATGGACAACTACTACCAAGGTCTCACTTTCGACCTGTTCGACCTCTTTGGCTTCGATGCCATTGAAGAGCCTGTTGTGGTGAACAACAGCAAGATGAGCATTTTCCCCAACCCTGCCATTGACCGTCTGAACGTAAACCTCAACAGTGCCTCTGAAATTGTAATCTACAATATCATGGGCCAGAGTGTCAGAAGCGTGGAAGGCAACAAGGGTCTCAACCAAATCGACCTCAGCGGTCTGAACAGCGGTGTGTATTTCATCTCTGCTGGTTCCGACACGCAGAAGTTCATCGTGAAATAACTTAGTTTCACACACGTCATTGAAAAAGGAGGCTTTCGGGCCTCCTTTTTTCGTTGTTGTTTCACTCGCATCGACTAAATCCTATCCCCACGACAATTCAGGATGTCCAAGGCAAGGTAGAGTGCCGCTCGGAACGAGTCAGGAGAGGCCTGGTTGGCATTGGCGATGTCGAACCCCGGCCCATGCATAGGCCCGGCACAAACCGCTGGCAAGCCCACCCAATAATAGGCACCGCCATTGAGCGACATGATCTTGAAAGGCAGGGTGCCCTGTTCGTAATACAAAGCGAGCACGGCATCATACTTTTTCCACAATCCTTGGACAAACAGCGACGAGGCAGAGAAAGGTCCAAAGGCAAACACGTCCTTCTGCTGGGCTTCTTTCACCGCCGCCACTACGAAATCCTGCGCGTCGGCTTGCGCCGTAGGGTTCAATCCCATGACGGCAATCTTAGGTGAAGCGATATTGAAATCCGATTTCAGCGCAGCGGAAAGCGTGGCCAACTTCTTGACGACACGAGGTGCGTCGAGCTGGGCAAGGGCTTCGCGCAAGGGCATCTTGTCAGTGGCCAATCCCACCCGTATCTTATCGCTCACCAACAGGCGCAACACATCAGGCTTGTCAAAAGTAGCATTCAAATAATCCATCTGGGTGGCCGCCACCGAAGGACAATCCGGCGACATGACAAGGGCATCGACATAGCCATCGCGCAAATCCTCAGTAGCCTTTTTCAGCGACAACACCGACATCTCCGCCGAGAGCGAAGTGGTCATGCCCGGCTCAATCTTCAGCTCTTGGTCAACGATATTAAGGATGTTGAACTTCTGGTTCCACGACTGCCGTGCGTCACGCGTCAAGGAATAGTTGAAGTCGTCCAAGCCGAAGTTCTTCTTGTAGTAAGAAAAGGCCTTCGATTGTCCGTAAAGGATAGGCGTCATCATGCCCAGCATCCGCGAGTCGCTGAAGGCTTTCAGGATGATTTCATAACTGATGCCATTAATGTCGCCGTGGGTAAGTCCGACCCGGGGCAGTTGTGAATTGGAGGTGTTTTCTGACATGGCCTGAGTTTTTTATGCGCTGAATTTCAACAAGATTTCGGACTTCAAAATTAGTCATAAAAAACACAAAAACAAAAAAAATTCGTTTTTTTTCTTAAAAATGTCCTTTTTTAAGACCGAAAAAGGCTTCCCGACAACTTTTTCATGATGATTTCAGTGGCACCGAGCTGCTTTTGGAGGTATTCATGGCAAGTCGTTGAAGCTGTAACATAAAGCGATTCATCCGAGATGAGACGCGAAAAAGCCTCGTCAAAATCCGTCTGACCGCTCACGCCAAAAGCCCCTCCCAAACGCACCAAGTCGACTGCCTCCTTAAAACTAGTGAACTTCGGCCCAAACACCACTGGACAACCAAATGTGACAGGTTCTTGAATATTGTGGATACCCGCCCCGAAACCGCCACCGATATAGACAAAACGCGCATATTGGTACAGCTGGGAAAGAATTCCTATAATATTGACAATCAGAATATTGGAAGTTTCAGTTTCTCTGCCAATAGATACGCTCGGACGCGCCTCGGCATGACATTGGCAGAGGGTTAACCATTCCGTATAGCATTGTGCTTCAGGGAACATCGCCTTGATTTGACCAACATGTTCTTCGGAAATGTCGTGTGGTGCAAGGATAAGGCAATAGTTTTCAGGCAAGTTCGGAAGGAATCCTGACAACAACTCCTCGTCGGGCGGCCAAGTGCTTCCCGCAATGATACAAGTTCTTCCTCCGATGAAACGCTCAATTTCGGGAAAAGGCTTGGCTTGTTTCGCAATGGTGGCCACACGATCGAAACGCGTGTCGCCACAAACGGTTGAGTTTTCATAGCCAATGCTTTTCAGCATTTGAGCTGTCGACTCATCCTGCACAAAGAAATGCGTGACATTGGCCAACTGTTTGCTGAACCAATGTCCATAAGACTTAAAGAAATAGGATTTTTCATTGAGAATCAATGAAATATAGTAAAGCGGAATAGCTGCTTTTTTCAATGCTTGCATGTAATTGAACCAAAAATCATACTTGATGAAGAAAGCTGCCACAAAATGATGACGTTGCAGCCAATGCGATGCGTTGCGAGGGGTGTCGGGAGGCAAATAGAGCACCTCATCGGCCTGCGGATATCCCTTTCGGATCTCATAGCCCGACGGTGAGAAAAATGAAAGCAGGATTTTATACTGTGGATAATCTTTTTTTATGGCCTCGATGACAGGCCTTCCCTGCTCAAACTCACCCAACGAAGCCGCGTGGAACCAAATCCAATCGCCGTCAGACAAGCCACTCGTGGGCTTTTGCACGGATTCTGTTTCCCGCTTCAAAAGTCGATTAACGACACGTTTGACACGGCCCCATATCCCTTTTATGGTGACGAGAAGCCCTTGCTTTTTCCTGCCTTCAACCCATTGTTTGGCCTTGGCGTTGCCCAACAGGGCAGCAGTACGCACAGCCAACGTATACAGCAAGACTCCTATGGTGAACAATATCAGCACACTGCATTAATTATAGTAGAACGCTTCTGGCTGGCGCTGGTAAGTGGGGATGTTCCATGTAACGCGAATGCCATAATAGAGATTGTTGTAGCGCTTGTTAGGGTCGGTGTAGCCTACGGGAACACCGTCAAACACGCGGAAATCATACTCGCGAAAGTCGCGGGTGCGAGCGTAAGTCATTTCCAGCGACACGGAGACGTTGGTAATGCGGCTGTCGCTGAGATAAAGATAACCTGCCTCAAGGTGGAGCGCAGATCCGCCACGCATCCGATCGTAGCCGTATTCATAGTCCTCATAAACCACGTATGGCGTGTTGTAAGTCTCCCGCTGGAAGTCAATGCGGATGCGATTCATGAGGTAGCCGATGCCTGCCTGAACGAAAATGCCGCTATTGGGATTGGGCCAAATAGGGAATAGCTTGCCAGCCTCAGCTTGGAAATGCACTCCACGCTGGTTGATGGAAAACCCTGCATAACTTCCGCTACCACCCGTGATTTCTCCATTGACCGTGGTAATACCCTCACCGAAAACATCAATGCGGTCGCCTTTCACCTTTTTGCCGAAGATATAGTTGCCGTTGGCGGTGAAGAGCCAGTTGGATTCCGTCTTGTAAACGAAGCTTCCACCGATGGTATTGCTGACACCGTATGTCACTTTTTGATCAAGAGCGGGAAAATGGAAAGCGTAAGTGACCTGGAACATCGCCACAGGAATCGACTCTTTCATAATGTCCTTAGGTTGCGCCACAAGATTCAATGAAAGGCCCGACAGTAGCAACAGCGAGATAAAGATTTTGCGCATAGCATTCAGTTTTTGTTTCAAACGAAATCCAACCAATTTTAGTATTGAGCCTGCAAATTTAAGAAATTTGTATCTTTGCCACCTATTTTCAGACAAAAATGGACCATAAATACAATGAATCCGTCATGCCGAACGGGATTCGGCTGATACATAAGGAGAAAAAAGGAGAGATCGCCCACCTCGTGCTGATGGTGGAGACCGGTACCCGCGACGAGCAGTCCCATGAAAACGGCCTCGCCCACTTCGTGGAGCACACCATCTTCAAAGGCACGCAAAACCGCAAAGCTTACCATATCTTGAGCTGCTTGGACAACGTGGGTGGCGACCTTAACGCTTTCACTACCAAGGAAGAGACATGCATCCAAGCCACTTTCCTGAAACAGCACTACAAGCGCAGCCTCGACCTCTTCGCCGACATCGCCTTCCACTCCACCTTCCCCGAAAACGAGTTGACCAAGGAGAAAGAAGTCATCCTCGACGAAATCAATTCCTACCTCGATTCGCCTTCGGATGAGATTTACGACTTGTTTGAGGAAATGGTATTCAAGGGGCATCCGCTTTCACGCAACATATTGGGAACCACGGAGTTGGTAAAAGGATTCCAACGGAAGGACATCCTTGATTTCATGGCGCACAACTATAGCACCAACCAAATGGTTTTGGCCACCATCGGCGACATTTCCTTCCACAGCTTTGAGAAGATGGCCATGAGTTGTTTCGGCACGCAATCTGCACATATTATTAATAGGAAACGCGAGAAGTTTGAGAACTATTCGCCCGAAAATCGCATTTTGGAACGCAAGAACCACCTGAGTCACTGCATCATAGGCGGCTTGGCTCCTGAATTTTGCAGTCCGCTGCGAATGCCCATCGTGATGCTCAACAATGTGTTGGGCGGTCCGGCCATGAGTTCGCGCCTCGGGTTGAACATCCGCGAAAAATACGGCTTCGCTTACAGCATCGAGTCGCAATATACCGCCTATTCCGACATCGGCCTCTTCAACGTCTACATGGCTGTCGACCCTGACTCGTTGGAAAAAGCCATCGGGTTGGTTTACAAGGAATTGGAAAAACTCTGCCAACAGAAACTCGGCACCATGCAACTGCAACACGCCAAACAGCAACTCATCGGGCAAGTGGCGCTGAGCTATGAAAGCGGCATGAACGAGTTGCTGAGTGCCACGCGCTCCCTCCTCATGGGCGAACCTATCGAATACATGGACGACATCATACGCAAGGTGGAGGCCGTCACCGCTGACGACCTCATCGAGATGGCCAATCAGGTCTTCGACAAGGCACGCTTGAGCCAAATCGTCTTCAAAGGAGACACTTCAAATGTGTCCGATATATAAATCATTCACTCTTAAAGAATTAAAACAATGAAGAAAAAACTTTACACCCTCCTCACTGGTTTGCTGATGGCCACCTGCATAACAAGCTATGGACAGGAAATCGTCAGCGAGTTCACGCTTCAAAACGGGAAACTGTTTTACAACACCGACATCTTGGAGTGTTCCGACGGCTCACTTCTAACGGGTATCTCTTTCTATAGCAACGATTACACGGAGTCCGGCTTCCTGATTTGCAAAACCACGCCAGAAGGCCAGCTCATGGATTCAGTAAGATTCGACAATGGATGGAGCTTCTACAGCATCAACGGAGCACCCGACAGCTTTGTCATTCCGAGTTTTTTCTGGGATGAATCAAGCAACTCCGACAACTTTCAGATGACCTTCTTCGACGCCGACCTCAATGTGTCAGAAACGGTCAGCGTTCCCATTTTCAGCGGAATCGCTCCAAACGCCTTTTCGATTGACGAATTGTTCCTTTCGCCAGAAAACGACTTCATCCTTTCCTATTGGGAAAATGATGAAGTCTTCCATCTTTTGCGCGTCAACCTGGAGGGTACTATAAAAGCCGAAAGCGAGACCACGACCGTTCTCCCGCCGCATTACAGCACAGGACATCCCGCCGACAGTGCCTTGAATTATACCAGCAGCGGTTTCGGCCTTTTCACGGAAGAGCCTTTCCAATTCTGCAAGGTGGGCGGTTATATCGGAACCAGCAGCAGCCACCCCTGGCCTCTCATCGCCTATGTCTTTGACGAGAATCTCAACCGGACCAACACCCTTGTGTATGACTACCTATCAGAAGACAGCTATTTCGATTATGCCATGGGCGAACATATTGTGCCTTTCCACAAAGAAGACCAATCCTACCTCTTTGCCGGACAAATCCGGTATCCAGATGGGAAATACAAATCCTCTTTGGTCAAATACGACATGAACCACACCCCCGTGGTCATCACGAGCGTCGAGCCTACCACAATGGGAGGCAACCCCATCAAAACCGCAGTGGTCAACAACAACACGGTCTATCACGCCTACCGGACTCATCCAACAGGTAACAGCTATGCCATAAGCTTGGCGCGCTTGGACGGCGATTTAAACCTCTTGTGGAACATCACCATGCCTGGCGGGCAACAGGACTTCGCCTATGGCCAATGTTTGAAAGCACTGCAAAACGGCGATGTAGCCATAGCCTACACCACGTCCATCGGCTCAGGCGACACCTTCCGCCTCTTCATCGTCCACGACAGCTACGACAGCACCCCAGAAACGGCAATGCCCGAATGCCAGTTCACCCTCTACCCTAACCCGGTGAATGACATCTTGGGCATCAGCTACACCGACAACGCCAAGCCCACAAGCGTGGAACTCTACGACTTGACTGGCAGGCTGATCTATGTACAGCACAACGACTTGGAATCCATTGACATGACCGAACTGCAGGCTGGAATCTACACGATGTGCATCACCTTCAACGATGGAGAAAGGCGGTTCGAAAAAGTAGTAAAAGAATAATAAAGATTGGTAGAGATGGTGTGCACACCGTCTCTACCATTTCCCATCAATTGGTTTTATACTGGTATTTTACCTCTTTCAGTTCGGCGTTAGCCTTCATGATTTTTTTCTTCAGACTCTCCTTGTAATCAGCGACTTTGGCGGCTATTTCGGCATCGCCCAGGGCGAGCATTTCAGCGGCGAGTATGGCGGCATTCAAGGCACCATTCACGCCCACCGTGGCCACGGGAATCCCAGGAGGCATCTGGATGATAGACAGCATGGCGTCGAGGCCGTCGAGCATTCCCTTCACCGGCACACCGATGACAGGCAAAGTCGTGTTGGCGGCAATCACGCCTGGCAAGGCGGCAGCCATGCCAGCGACGGCAATAATCACTTTAATACCACGGCCTTGGGCCTCGCGAGCGAATTGTTCCACCTCTTGTGGTGTGCGGTGCGCACTAAGAGCGTTCATCTCGAATGGGATTTCCATTTCGTCGAAGAACTGCGCAGCTTTTTCGAGAACGGGAAGGTCGGAAGTGCTTCCCATGATAATGCTTACTATTGGGGTCATATCAGTTGTCAGTTATTAGTTGTCAGTTGTTTAGTTATTCAGTTGGCCTATAGCCTATGGCAGTCCCTAAAATATAAAAGCTTCTGCTTTATGGCGGCAGCCATGGGCCATTAGCCATATACCATAGTTTTGATGGCAAAATTAGTTTTTTTTCGGGTATGGTCGCAGCAATGATTTCAATTTGTATATTTGTGTCGCCAAATCACATTGGCAAGAAAACCTCAATCCACTGAAAATGAAAACAGTAAAAGTTTTAGACAAGGAATTTGGGCTTTACATCCCCCAAGAAAAAATCGAAGCCAGCATTCAAACCGTGGCCGGCCAAATCAACCGCGACTTGGATGGCATGAACCCATTGTTTCTCGTGGTGCTCAACGGAGCTTTCATGTTCGCCTCCGAATTGTTCAAGCGGCTGACCATCCCCTGCGAGATTAGTTTCGTCAAACTCACCTCATACTCGGGCACGGAAAGCACCAACGTCATCCGCGAACTCATCGGTTTGGACCATTCGTTGGAGGGTCGGCACGTGATTATTGTCGAGGACATCGTCGACACAGGCCACACCATGCGCTACACCATCCAGAAACTCAGGGACTTGAAAGCTGCCGATGTGCGCATTGCCACACTGTTTTTCAAGCCAAACAATTTCCAATACACCTATCCCATCGACTACAAAGGCATGGACATCGGGAATGAGTTCATCGTGGGCTATGGATTGGATTATGACCAACAAGGCAGAAATCTCCCAGATATATACAAAATAATTGAAAACTGAATGCGGAATTATGAATGCGGAATTATGAATGCGGAATATCGCAATGCGCTGCTGGGCTTCGCCCCTTATTCCGAATTCCGAATTCATAATTCCGAATTAAAACAATAACATCATGCTAAACATCGTACTTTTTGGCCCTCCCGGGGCAGGCAAGGGAACCCAATCACAGTTCCTGCGCGAGAAATATAACCTGACCTATATCTCTACCGGTGAAATCCTACGCGAGGAAATTGCCGCCGAGAGCGAATTAGGTCTTCAAGTGAAAGAAATCATCAGCCAAGGCAACCTTGTCTCCGACGAAATCGTGGCGAAAATCATCGAGAAGAAGCTTTCCGAGAACATGGACTCGGCCGGTTTCCTCTTCGACGGCTACCCGCGCACGGTGCGCCAAGCCGAAATCCTCGAAGAAATGATGGAGAAATACGGTATGTCGCTGACGGGCGTTTTAAGCTTAGAAGTGCCCGAGGAGCTTCTCATCGAGCGCATGTTGGAACGCGGCAAGGTGAGCGGTCGCGCCGACGACAACCTCGACTCCATCAAGCATCGCTTTGTGGAATATGAGGCCAAGACGCGCCCCGTGCTCGACTTCTACGAAGGCAAGGACAACCTGCATGCTGTGAACGGCGTAGGCGAAATCCCGCAAATCTTCGAGAACCTTTGCACGGTGATTGATGCTTTGTAATTCATCACAAAACCGACAAAACAAGCAAGACCATTGTAGGTCGTTGGGAAGCACGCCAACCGGCTGCTTCCCGGCGGCAAGCGGTTGTGAGCCGCCCATGTTAAAATGAAGGTTTTGAGAGTTTTGTATGTTTTGTGACAAAAACTAATGCGTCCAGTGAACATCACGTTTGAGAATGGAGGGAGGATTGCCTCCAATCACTTGACGTTCACCTGCAAAACCCGATTTTAGCAGTGTTCCTGCTGCTAAAACTGTGTCGTTAGGTACTTCCGCGCCTTTCAGCAGCACACATTTGCAGCCAATCCAAACATGGTCGCCAACAATAATGGCCTTGTCGGGATTGATTCGTTCGTTCTCCTTATTATATAGGGGATGCTCGTCAGTGTCCATCACTAGGATGTCCCAACTCAAGAGGCAGTCGTCTCCGAAACGGATTTCCTTGGCGCAGACGATGGTGCTTTCCGCTGTCATGTTGAAGTCCGCGCCGAGTTTCAAGTCGCCGCGCACCGAGATTTTCGAGCCATGCCCGATGCTTGCCTTGCCGCCAAAAGTAACCGTTCCGCTCACCTGCCAGATGCTGCGAGAACGCTTGCGGTCGTAATGACCCACGTCGCCGAATCCGATTTTGATCATCGCTGTCTCCACCTTTTCGGGCAATTCCACCTTACCGTGTAATTCACGTAAATACGTGCGGTGCGAGACCACGACGGGCAGCTTCAATGCTGTTTTCAGCGGAAAATAATGCAGGTTGAAGCGCAAGGTCTTTGGAATGGAACGGAGGATATTTAGGAAATCGAAAGCGGTCATAAGCATCATGAATTTCAGCGCAAAAATATGAAATTCATGGAAAATTTCTACTTTTGCCCATCAAACTATTCAAAAAGAACGCCAAGCCATGAAAAAGTCCACCCTGTTACTATTGTTTTTCGGCCTTGCTATCGTCCTCCAAACCAAGGCCCAGCAAAAGACCGTGGTCTATGGCTCTCTTGGCGTGGAGAATGTGAACATCAGCATCGTCAACTCGCAATACGGCACCAGCAGCGACACCAAAGGGCAATATGAGCTGCCGCTCTACGACCGCTCGAGAGCCGTCAAGCTGTACTACACGTGCATCGGCTATCAAGATACCATCGTGAGCCTTACGCCGAAACAATTAGAGCACGACTCCATCAATATCAGCTTCCGAATGCGGAAACAGAACTACGACCTGCATGAAATAACCGTCACGGCCAAACAAAAGCTTTATGGAGAACGGTACTTTTTCATGGATTTTGAGGTGTTTGACCGATCGATTTGCATCTTGGCGGCCTGCCCCAACAAAAAACAGCGCTGCCTCATCATGGCTGACGAAAACCTTCGCGGATTCGACACCATTCCCATCCCAGCATACATCACACCCGAGTTTGTAATGCGCGACTGCATGGGTAACTGTCAACTCATCGCCAAAGACAGTGTTTACGAAATTGATCTTATGTCAGAAAAACACAATGTTATTGCCATCGAAAAATCCTTCTTTTTAAGAACGATGAGCGACTGCCTGTTTGCCACCAACGAGCACATCTACTTCAAGGAGAAAGGCATGCAAGGCTATCTTGCCTCCTTTTATAGAGTAGAACGCGAAACAAAGAAACCCCAGCAGCTTTTCATGAGCGACATGACCGACAACATAAACGATTATTGGGATGAGATGACGTTTTACATGACCTATTGGAGTCCCGATTCACATGGTGCCCCTCCCGGCGTTTGGAGTCGCCAAATCAAAAACCATTGGTTTCGGCCTTCCGATGCCGAATTGTTGTTGGCCAACGACGGCTTGTACTATTTTGACCAAAGCCTCGGCTTTATCCGGCATTATGATTGGAGCATCCACGAAATTGACTCATGCGCTATTCAATACCCATTCATGGAAGGCTGGAAACATACCGTATATCAAGACCGTACCCAAAACAGGTTTTATACAGTCATCAAAGACCAAATGTTCGAAATCAATCCTCTGTCGGGAAACATAACGGCAAAAACGAAGCTGAACCCCAACCTCTATTCAAAGATTGCCATCCTTAGCGGGCAACTTTTCTTATTAAAGAAAGCGCACCGTTCATACGGAGGGACAATAACACTCATCGAAAGAAGAAAACTATAAGGTACACAAAAAACTTCACCACCGTGAAACCCAGACTCCATTATTCCATACTGCTGTTGACCGCCTTCCTGATGGGAAGCCTAGCAGCCTCAGCCCAAGAACGCCAAATCATTCAAGGCTACTGCAAGGACGAAAACGGCAAAGCCATTGAAAATGTGAGTGTTTATGTACATGACTCGTTGCTCGTTTCAGTCAGCGACGAGCAAGGCCGCTTCACATACAATTTTGCCAAAGCAGGCATGAAACTTCGCTTCGCCCACATGGTTTATGAGCCAGCCTATTACACCATTAAGGAGAAAGACATCAACGGCAAGAACCTGACCATCAACATGAAAACCAAAAGCCACGAACTGCTTGAGGTGGAAGTGACGGCCAATGCGCCACACATTGTCTTCGACAATCCCGTGATGAGTGTCATCGACTACACTCTCCGCGAGGACGGCATCTATTTGATTGCCTATCGCCGCCGCAACTCTGCCCTGCTCCACCTCTCATTCGACATGGATACATTGCACGAATTGCCGATTTCGTCGCGCTATAAGCTACTCAACAAGGACGCTTTTGGCGACATTTACGCCCTCAATGACAACCAAGCCAGTCTGGTCGGCTTCATGGAGCTAGAAAATGGGAAGAAAATGATGATGAACTTCTACCATTCCATGCCGCGAAAAAGCTTCTACGACAAGTTTGCCACCATTGTTGCCGCTTCCGACAGCATTTTTATCACAGGGCGTTACTTCATGTATAACAAGGAGATGTCCTACTACAGCAATACGCTCGGCAGCGACGAGGATCCCCGCGAACTCCATCGCATCGTGGACGAGGAGGCGCTCGACGACATCTGGCTCATGACGCACACCCGAGGCGGTATCGGCAACAATTTTTGGGCCACCGACCCGATTTACAACCCGATTTACGCCTGCAACAACAAATTCTACATCTTCGCCTACACCGACCGCGAGACCCTCGTCTTTGACGCTGCGGGCAACGAACTGGAGCGTTATCCTTTAACTTTCCATGAGTACCGCAACTGGAACGGTAAAATTCTTCCCGACCGCCGTTGGAAACAGAAAATGTTGATGGACGCGGCGCGAAAAGAGTTCTACACCTTCTTCGTCACCGACGGCGTCTATACCCTGAAGCGCATCGACCTGAAGACCGGCACCGTCACCTCTGTGATGGACCTCAGCGGATATCCTTTTGCGCAAAATATGAGGATTCACGACGGCGTGCTGTATTTCATTTATCCTACGGGGGTCAACAAGCGCAAAGCATTATATCAGGTACAAATCGAGTAAAAAAATGCCATTATTTCATTATTTTGAAGTATAGTTTGAAATATTTTCGTATTTTTGCAAAGTATAGTTCAAAATTTTGTTTATGAACAAAAGCGTCATCAAAGCCATTATCGGGGAAAGGCAGGCTGAGATTCCTCGAATCAAGTTAGTGAAAAGACCCCTAACTTACGAAAGCAGTGTATGTTATGTAAATGTCGGTATCCGCAGGGCAGGCAAGTCCTATTTGCTTTATCAAGATATTCAAGAGCGCATTGCTTCTGGTCAAATCACCATTGAGGATTGTCTGTTCATCAACTTTGAGGATGAACGACTCGCGGACATGCGTGCTAACGAGTTGAACCTGCTCATAGAGTGTTATCAGGAAATGTTCGGGCTGCGAAAGCCTTGGGTGTATTTGGATGAGATTCAGAACATTGAGGGTTGGGAAAAGTTTGTCAGAAGGCTTGCCGATTCCAAGTACCGCGTGATGGTTACTGGCAGCAACGCCAAGATGCTAAGCAGTCAAGTTGCCACAACGCTTGGCGGACGTTTCGTTATCCGCGAAATTTTCCCTTTCACTTGGCCCGAATACCTCTCTTATCGCAATATCCACCTTGGTCCAAATTGGGAATTTGAGCCTGAGACCCGAATCGAGGTCCGTCGCCAATTTGATGACTATTTCTATAATGGAGGCTTTGCCGAAACCTTTGACATGGTAGGCAAGCGCGAATGGCTCAATAGTCTGTACCAGAAAATTTTCATGGGCGACATAATCACAAGAAACGGTATCCGCAACGAGCGCCAACTCCGCCTGTTGTCTCGCAAAGTGGCCGACAATGTGATGCAGGCCACGGCCATTTCGCGATTCGAGAACATCATCAAGTCGGCGGGCGACAAAATCACAACCCCGACCATCAAGGACTATCTGCAATACATGGAGGAGAGTTACCTCGTTTTTTCGATGCCCAATTTCGCCTCGCCCGTGTCGGACCAAGAAACACTGCGCAAGCGGTATTTCATGGACAACGGACTACTGAATCTGTTCCTTTTCAATGGCGACACCAAACTTTTGGAGAATCTTGTCGCGCTCAAGTTGAGGGAAACCTATTGGGAGGCTGACGAGCCAAAGGTCTTTTTTTACAAACGGAACAACGTGGATTTGGACTTTTTCGTTCCCGAATTCAACATGGGGGTTCAGCCATCGTATAGCATTCAGGAACAGGACACACGACATCGAGAAGTGAACACTTTGGTCGATTTCAACAAGGCCTTCAAACTAAAAAAAGCAGTGATTGTAACCTATGACGAAGAAGAAACCATCGAACAAAACGGCCTGACCATCGAGGTTATTCCTGTTTGGAAATGGTTGATGGCATAACATAGTAGCCATGAATGTGTTGCAGAAGTGAATCGGCATGATTTTTGCAGCAATTTTACCAGTTTTACAAGCAAATTTCCGCTTATGAAAAAGGGCTATACCTTTACCATTGCTTTGCTTTTTCTGGCCTTTACCCTTTCTGCCCAAACCAAAACCACCGTTTACGGCAACCTCGGCGTGGAGAATGTGAACATCAGCATCGTGAATACGCCCTACGGCACCAGTAGCGATGCCAAAGGTCGTTATGAGTTGCCCCTATACGACCGCACAAACGCCGTCAATCTGTATTATTCCTGCATCGGTTATCAGGACACGGTGGTCAGCCTCACGACCAAACAGTTGCAGCGCGATTCCATCAACATCAGCTTCAAAATGAGAAAGATGCGTTATGACCTCAATGAAGTGAGCGTTTCGGCAAGTCGCGACTTTTACCGCTCCGGGAAAAACCGAAATATCTCCGACATGGTGTTTTTGGACGGGAAAATCTACCTATTGGAAAACAAGCCCAAAACCTCCTTAATGGTCGTTCTCGACACCGACGGCGTGGAGCAAGCCCGCAAAGATTACGACCAACTCTTTGAAAAACTGCACGTTGATGTTTTCGACGATGTCATCCTCGTTGGGCAGGACAGTTGCCTTCAAGTGTATTACGACGAACAGAACGGCATCCAGCAAATCTCCGTGTTTTCGAGAGAACTCTACCGCGAGAAACTGCTCCGCATCGTGTGCGAGTACAACCGAGCCTACATCATCAAGACGGAGGTTCATGACAAAGGTCTTTACTGGCTTAAATACAACCACGGCAAGAGCCAGGATTTCGGCTATGTGCTGAAAGACGACCCAAACAAAGAACTGCATAGGCTTTGCAGCTTTTTGGACACGATAGGTTACATAGGGTGCCAGTCGCAGTGGATGGCCATCCAAAACGAATACCACCAAGTGGTGGCGGAAGAAAACGGCATCGACCTCATCAATGAAGACATTTGGGACGGTAATTTGGTGCGATTAATCCAAAACTCGAGTTTGCAGCTGAAAGTGCAATGGTATTGCGCCATCATGGCCAAAAAAGAATTCCAGGTTGTTCCCTTGAAAGTCAACGGTTTGCTGCAATTTGCCGACCTTGACAACCGAGAAATCGTGGAAATCGGCCCCGACTTCAAGATTGCGAAACGGCAGCCCTTGAAAATCACTTCGGGAGAGAAATTCTTCCAAAACGAGTTCCTTACCGACCAAGCCACGAACAAGACCTACGGCCTGTTTGTGGACGACGGCGTATATCACCTCGGTTTGTATGACCCCGAAGTGGGCACTGTCGGAATGGGACAAAAGGCCTGTAAGAAGGTCTACCCGCGCGTGTTCAAGGTGCATAATGGGTATGCTTACAGCGTGTTTTTCGATTCGGGGAGCTACCAAGGGGTGATAAATCGGGTGAAGATCGAATAAAAGCCGTACCTTTGCGACATGAAAACGCTATTCAGACTCAGATACGACAGCCGTTGGGGAGAAGAATTGTTCCTCACGGGAAACACCTCAGAATTAGGTAATTGGAACCCTAACAAGGCTGTTCCGATGGAATACATGGGGACTGGGATTTGGTCCGTTTCCATAGAGACGCACGACCGTGCGTCTCTACCAGCCACGGAATACAAATATTTCATCCGTGAAAACGGCCAAATCCGCTGGGAAGACGGTCCCAATCGTATTTTGCCCGAAGGCAAAAACAGTGTTTGGGATTGGTTCGGCCTCACCGAACGCCAAACCATGAAAGGCGTGGCCGTGCCGCTGTTCAGTCTGCGCACGAACGATGATTTCGGCATCGGCGAGTTTGCCGACCTGCCGAAATTGGGCGACTGGTGCGTGGCCAACGATTTGAAAATCATCCAAATCCTGCCCATCAACGACACGACGGCGCATTTCGACTGGCGCGATTCCTATCCTTATAATGCCATTTCGGCTTTTGCATTGAATCCGATTTACCTGAACCTCAAGCAATTGGGCATCAAAGAAAACGCGGCTTTCAAACGAGCAATGACGATACTCAATAAAGAGGAATCCGTCAATTATCCTAAAGCACTGAAAATCAAATGGAAATATTTCCAAATCGCGTTTGAACAACAATGGGATACGCTAAAAGAAACCTCTGATTTCCAACAGTTTGTCAAAGACAATGAAGATTGGCTTCCCGACTATGCCCAATTCTGCGCCAAGCGCGACGGCAATGGTACTGAAATCCATCTCTTTCTGCAATACCACTGCGACAAGCAACTGCGCGAGGCCGTCAAAGCATTGCACGACAAGGGGTTGCTGCTGAAGGGCGACATCCCCATCGGCGTAAATCCCGAAGGCGTGGACGTGAAAAGCCATCCTGATTTGTTCCATCTTGACGTTCAAGTCGGTGCCCCGCCCGATGATTTTGCCGCCGAGGGACAAAACTGGGGCTTCCCCTCCTACAACTGGGAGGCGATGGCCAAGGACGGCTACGCTTGGTGGCGTCGCCGCCTACAAGTGATGGCCCGCTATTTCGACGCTTACCGCATTGACCATGTTTTGGGCTTCTTCCGCATTTGGGAGATTCCAAAGACGGCCAAATCGGGCTTGTTAGGGCATTTCAGTCCTGCCCTGCCTTTGAGTTTGGAAGAAATTGAAAATCAAGGTTTTAATTTCATAAAAAGCAAGCATCTGAAGAAAGGTGTCGATACCCTTTTCATTGCTGACCCGAACGAAAAGGACAAATACATCCCCCGCATTGAACTGCAAAAAACCATGACCTATCAAGCCCTCAGCGAGGAACAAAAACAAGCCATCGACCGCGTTTATGAGGACTTTTATTTCCACCGTCACAACGAGTTTTGGAAGCAGAAAGCCTTGGAGAAGTTGCCCGCCTTGATTCATGCAACCAATATGATTGCCTGCGGTGAAGATTTGGGAATGATTCCCGCATGTGTGCCCGAGGTAATGCAGCAGTTGGGCATCATGAGCCTCGAAGTGCAGCGAATGCCCAAGGTGTTCGGGCATCCGTTTGTGCAGGCCGAAGACCTACCCGAAAGCTGCGTCTATACCACCGGCACCCACGACATGCCCACCTTGCGCGGCTGGTTAGCCGAAGACCGCGTGCGCACCCGCCAATTTCTTGACAGTCTTGACCTTGACGACCGAAAAACCACCGCCAAAACCCT
Source organism: uncultured Bacteroidales bacterium (assembly GCA_947305795.1). Lineage (GTDB taxonomy): Bacteria > Bacteroidota > Bacteroidia > Bacteroidales > F082 > Limimorpha. Next base: position 24,246 of record CAMZEK010000005.1, read on the forward strand.
CAAAAAAATCATTGAAAAGCATCAGGACAGCCCTTCAAAGTGGAACATCTACCCCTTGCAAGATTTTTTGGACTTAGACGAACAAAATTGGTCGTCCAACCCAGTGGACGACCAAATCAATGTTCCATCAAACGCCAAAAACCAGTGGAAGTGGCGGATGAGGATGACGATAGAATCACTTACAGCTTATCGTGAATGATATCCGAGCCGCCTGAAAGGCTACTGTCGGCGGGATTGCCATCACCCGTAAAGTGCAATTTGCTGGAACCCGAAAGGCGGACTTTGATGTTGCCGTCGCAATGGATAAAAGCATCGCTGGCGCCTGACATCTCGCCTTCACAGCTTCCGCAGCCGAGGGCGTAACGGTTGCCATCCACTTTCCTGACGATGTTGCTTGAGCCTTCCAGGTCGATGATAAGCTTGTCCACGTCACCCGAGAGTTTGGCATCCGAGGCGCCACTCATCTCAAGGTTAAGATCGGTGGCGGCCACATTACCCTTAATGTCGGAACTGCCCGACAAATCCGCCTCAATTGTTTCTGCGAAAACGTCTCCATAGAAGTTGGAAGCGCCCGACAAAACAATATCCACTTTGTCGGCCTCAATGTCACAATAGAAGTCCGAAGCACCTGACAACTCCACTTCAACCTTATCGCCCTCAAGGCCATATTCTGAATGGAATTCCGAAGCACCAGAAAGGTCAACGCTCGTCAAATCAACGTTATAAGGCAGAACCACCGTCATGTCCTTACCACGGTTAGTGTGCCAACCTTTGAGATAGATTTTCAAGGTGTTCCCAACGATTTCAACCATCACGTTGGGCATGACATACTCGCCCGCCGTAATGGTGACTTGTGTGGCTGCATCGCTGACAGCGACATCAAATGCATCCTGCACCTCAAGTTTGGTGTAGTTGCCTTCAATGCTGAAATCTTGAGTAATGAGTTCTCCCGCAAACTTCTGGCAGCTGCTGAATGCAAACAAGACAAGGGTCGAAAGGACAAACAAATACTTTTTCATTGCTAATTAGAACCGCTGTTATATACCATCGGGGCATCGGTTTTTGATTGGTTGATTAAAACTTGGCGCAAAATTACTGCTTTTTTTCGTACGATTCCAACAAACACAGAAACATCTTTTTTATTGTATTTGTGCTGCCATTTTTGGAAAAAACCTTACCTTTGAGGCCTAAAATCAAACCACCATGAAATTCAATTCCTACAACCATAGAGAAGACGCGCTGAACGAGCGCATTGCGCTGATTGTCAACGCTGAAAAGAAAAAGGGCGACGAGAAAGAAGCCCTGCGTACCATCTTCCAAAGCATCGACTTCACCACCCTTGAAGCCTTCGACAACGAGGCGAAAATCAAGGACTTCTGCGAAAAAGCCTTGGCTTTCCCGAAGCAGAAGCCACACCTCAGCGTACCCGCCATCTGCATTTACAGTCCCTTCATCCGTCAGGCCAAGCAACTATTAGCCGGCAGTAACATCCGCGTGGCGACCGTGGCCTGTTGTTTCCCCTCCGGACAGATGCCTTTCGACCTGAAAGTCAAGGAGGTGGAATATTGCGTCAACGAGGGAGCCGATGAGGTGGATATGGTCATCTCACGCGGCACGTTCCTCGCGGGACGCTATGACGAGGTCTTCAACGAAATCAAGATCATCAAGGCGACCTGCGGCGACAAGGCCCGACTGAAAGTCATCCTTGAGACGGGCGAACTGAAGACTGTGCAGAACATCCGCAAGGCCAGCGAATTGGCCATCCTCGCCGGTGCCGACTTCATCAAGACCTCGACGGGCAAAGTGCCGGTAGCCGCCACGCCTTTGGCCGCCATCATTATGATTGACACCATCAAGGAATACTACGAGGCCACGGGCAAGAAGGTTGGCTTCAAGCCTGCCGGCGGCATGAAGGTGCCCGACGATGCCCTCACCTATTATTATTTGGTGAAAAACATCCTTGGCGAACAGTGGCTCAACCCGAACCTCTTCCGCGTGGGCACGAGCCGACTGGCTGGGTTAATTTTGGAACAAATTAATTAATCACAAAACCCACAAAACATGGCAAAACCTCAAAGAAAACGTTGGCGGCTCCACAACCGTGTCGCCGCCGGGAAGCAGCTGGTTGGCGTGCTTCCCACTGCCCACAAAAGGTTTTGAGAGTTTTGCAGGTTTTGTGAAATAAAAAACATCAACATGACTATTAAAGGAACATACAAAGGCAATCTTCGCAATGAGATGACCCACGTGCAGTCGGGCAACACCATCCTTACCGATGCACCCACCGACAACCACGGCAAAGGCGAAGCCTTCTCGCCCACCGACCTCGCCTGCGCGGCTTTGGCTGGCTGCATGATGACCATCATGGGCATCAGCGCACAAGGCCATAAGTTCGACATCGAAGGCACCACCTACGAGGTCACCAAGACCATGGCCGCCGACCCGCGCCGCATCGGACAAATCGACCTCGTCTTCAACTTCCCCGCAAAAGAATACACCGAACAGCAGAAAGCCCTGCTTTGGGCCGCCGCCGAAAGCTGTCCTGTGGGCCGCTCGCTGCATCCTGACGTGATTGTCAACATTACCATGAACTTCCAAGCCTGATGGAATACGACATGCTGAAAGGACTCCGCCACAGCGAGCAGTTGGTGGTGGAGCATAAAGACACCGCCGCCGTTTACGGCTCGGGCGCGTTGGAGGTGTTTGCCACCCCCGCCATGATTGCCCTGATGGAGAAAACCTGTTTGGAAAGCGTCGCCGACAAAATCGGCGAAGGCAACACCACAGTGGGCATTGCGGTCAATATCAAGCACTTGAAGGCCAGCCCTGTTGGCTCGACTATCCGCTGCGAGGCTGAAATCATTGAGGTGGATCGCCGCCGTTTGGTCTTCTCGGTGAAATGCTTTGAGGGTGAGGTACTTGTCGGCGAAGGCATTCACGAACGTTTTGTCGTTGACAGTCAAAAGTTTATGTCCAAGTTTTAAATACGGCCCTTCGACAAGCTCAGGGACCTTAGGTCGTTGAGCCTGTCGAAACGGCCAAATTTTGAATTTTGAATCTTTGAATTTTAAATCGATGAGATACACCTACCGAACCCAAGGCACTTGCAGTCAAGCGATTGAGTTTGAAATCGAGGACGGCATTTTGAAAAATGTGCAGTTCTACGGCGGCTGCAACGGCAACACGCAGGGCGTCGCGACCCTCGTGGAAGGCATGAAGGCCGAGGAGGTCGTCCAAAAACTGGAAGGCATCCGCTGCGGCTTCAAAGGCACCTCCTGCCCCGACCAGTTGGCCAAGGCCATCAGGCAAGCGTTGGCACAACAAGCTTAAAGCGAAATCACCTCGTCCATTCGAATATCGAACGGCTCGGCAGGGACTTCGTCAACCAACTGGAAATCAAAACAAATGCCGATGCGCTTCACGTCCAAATGCTGGCTGAGAAAACGGTCGTAATAACCCTTTCCCCTGCCAAGACGGTTGCCCTTGCGGTCGAAGGCCACACCTGGCACGATGATGAGGTCGAAATCACCCTTGTAAGGTTCGTTTTGCGGTTCAAGAATGTTGAAATCGCCCACGGCAAAATCGGTGTCGCGGGCATATTCCACAGGGATGATGTCATCGCCGACCACCGTTGGCAGAATGATTTTCTTGCGTAAGTGCCACTTTTCGAGGAAAGCAAGCGTCTGGACCTCATCGGGCAAGGCATTGTAAAGCATCACCCGCTCCGCCTTCACAAAATCAGGATGTTGTTCCAGCTTAGCCAGAATCTTCTCCGATTGCTCAAGTAGCTGTTCTTTAGTGTGTTGCTTCTTCAACGCCTTGATATGGGCACGCAGATCCTTCTTTTCCATGGTTTCAAATTTTTCGACAAAAATAGGAAAAATCCGTATTTTTACACCCTAATTTCGGAACCTTATGAAACGATTGCTCTTTATCTACTTGATTCTCATCGGTTTTTTTCTTCAGATTCCCGCCCAGGAACACCGTCGCTATGCCTTGATTTGGAGTGAGGAATTCAATTCCGGCACTTTGAACAAGGAGGTTTGGTCAAAGATTTGGCGCCATAACTCGGATTGGGCCATCCACCTGAGTTCACATGACTCATTATATGCCTTCGAGGATGGCGACCTTGTACTCCGAGGCATAGCCAACGACTTCCTGTCCAACGACACTGCCGCTTTCCTGACAGGCGGCATTTGGACCAAAAACAAGAAATCGTTCGGTTTTGGAAGAATCGAGATAAGGGCGAAATTCGACGTGGCGCAAGGTTTTTGGCCCGCCATTTGGATGCTGCCACAGTCCATACAAGCACTACAATGGCCCTATGGTGGCGAAATTGACATCATGGAGCATTTTAGGAGCAATCCCTTTGTAAATCAAACGATTCACAGCAACTACACCTACCATCTCGGTAAACGCACCCGTCCCCCGCAAGTTGCTTATCCTGCTTACAACGAAGGGCAATACAACACTTACGGGGTAGAGCGTTTTCAAGATAGTTTGGTGTTTTCTGTCAACGGGAAGCGGACGTTTTGCTACCCACGCTACCGTGAAGGCGAAGACGGACAATTCCCCTTCAGTAACTACAGTTACTACCTGATTCTCGATGCGCAATTGGGCCGCGACAATTCGCCTTACATCGACACCGCCAAGCTGCCTGTCGCGCTTCGGGTGGATTACGTGCGCTACTACGAACTCGACACAAAGACGGACATTATCCCAGAACCAAAAGATTTTCAATCACTTAGCAAGAGAAGATTCAAGTTAAAAAGAGTAAAAATAGACTCAAGAACCGTTTTCGAGAACCCCGATGAATACCATCTTGTCATAAAGCGAGGCAAAGTCACCATCGCGGGCAATACGACTTGGGCGAAAAGTACCCTCGCCCAACTGACCGACGAGGACGGCAAGGTGCCCGAGGTGGAAATCCACGACTGGGCGGCTTGTCCATATCGCGGAATTGCAATCCGTCCCAAAAGCTACCCTGCGTCAGTCGAAGAGTTGACGGAACTGCTTGATTTGATGGCTTTTTACAAGTTGAATTGTCTCCAATGGGACGCGGAAAGCAATTTTTCCAAGGAAGTAGCAAACACCATGAGGGAACTTGCCCGCAATCGAGGCATCACGATGTTTGCCAGCCTTAGCGATTTAGATTTCTTTGAATGTACTGAAACACAAGCCCTTCCGCTTCCAATTCGGATTTTCCTCCACACTGCGGCGACCCAAGGTGGCTTGCTCGGTTTGAGCCAAAACGAAATGACGGAGGCAGTGATGGCACTTTCCGAACGCTATTGGCGCGGCGACGATGCAGACGTAACGGAAAACGAGGACAAGATTCCCGATTCGTTGACGACGGTAGGTTCAAAGTTGGCCAACTTCGAGGAGAAAATGGCCTTGCACCGCGCCCGTTTCCACAAAGACAAGATGCGATAGACAGCTCATTTGCGAATCAGCTATGGCATCAGCAAGCAGACTTAGAGCTTACGTGCGATTTCCTTCTCGGTATAGCCTTCGATGATGTCGCCGACCTTGATGTCGTTGAAGTTCTCGATGTTGAGGCCGCAGTCCATGCCGGCGCTGACTTCCTTCACGTCGTCCTTGTAACGCTTCAGGGAGCCGAGGTTGCCCGTGTAAATCACGATACCGTCGCGGATGAGGCGGATCTTCGTGTTGCGGGTAATCTTGCCATCCAAAACCATGCAACCAGCGATGGTACCGACCTTGCTGATCTTGAAGGTCTCGCGGATTTCGAGGTTGCAAGTGACCACTTCCTCGATTTCGGGAGCCAACATGCCTTCGATGGCTGCCTTGATCTCCTCGATTGCCGTGTAGATGATGGAATACAGACGGATGTCAATCTTCTCATTATCAGCCATCTTACGAGCCTGTGCCGTAGGACGCACATTGAAGCCCACGATGACGGCATTGGAGGCCGAAGCCAGCATGATGTCGGACTCGCTGATGGCACCCACCGACTTGTGGATGACATTGACCTGCACCTCCTCGGTGGAGAGCTTCAGCAAGCTGTCGGCCAAAGCCTCGACGGAACCGTCCACATCAGCCTTGACGATGATGTTGAGTTCCTTGAAGTCACCGATGGCGATACGACGTCCGATTTCGTCCAAGGTGATGTGCGGGCTGGTGCGACGGGTCTGTTCACGTTGCAGCTGTTCACGACGGTTGGCGATGGCTTTCACTTCGCGCTCGTCGGTCATCACATTGAAAGCGTCGCCAGGCATAGGTGCACCGTTCAAGCCGAGCAACAGCACAGGTGTTGAAGGACCAGCCTCTTTCACTTGTTTGTTATGGTCGTCGAACATGGCCTTCACCTTGCCGTAAGTGGTTCCAGCCAACACCATGTCGCCTACACGCAGCGTACCGTTCTGCACCAAAATCTTGGCCACATAACCACGGCCTTTGTCCAAAGCCGACTCAATGATGGTACCCTTAGCCAGACGTTTGGGATTGGCTCTCAAATCAAGGAACTCAGCCTCCAGCAACACCTTTTCGAGCAAGGCATCGACATTGGTACCGATTTTGGCTGCGATTTCCTGTTCCTGATACTTTCCGCCCCAGCTCTCAACGAGGATGTTCATCTTGGCCAACTGCTCGCGAATACGGTCAGGTTGGGACGTAGGCTTATCTATCTTGTTCAAAGCGAAGACGATAGGAACGCCAGCCGCCTGCGCGTGGTTGATGGCCTCAACGGTCTGCGGCATCACATTGTCGTCAGTAGCGATGACGATGATAGCCACGTCCGTAATCTTGGCACCACGGGCACGCATGGCAGTAAATGCCTCGTGACCGGGGGTGTCCAAGAAGGTGATTTTCCTTCCGCTCTCGGTGGTGACTTCGTATGCACCAATATGCTGTGTGATACCGCCAGCCTCGCCAGCCACCACATTGGTATTACGGATGTAGTCCAACAATTTGGTCTTACCATGGTCGACGTGACCCATGACGGTGACGACAGGCGCACGCGGCACGAGGTCTTCCTCACGGTCTTTCTCTTCCGTCTCGGCGATGGCTTCCTGCACATCGGCACTGACGAAGTCGATTTGGTAACCAAACTCCTCAGCCACCACAGTAAGAGCTTCAGCATCAAGACGTTGGTTGATGGAAACGGGCATACCAAGGCTCATGCAGGTGCCGATAACCTTAACGACAGGCACATTCATCATGGTTGCCAATTCGTTGGCCGTCACAAACTCAGTGACTTTCAGCACCTTCTTCTCCTCTTCCTGTCGGATCATCTCTTCCATCAGGTTGCCCGCCACATGTTGACGTTTCTCACGGCGGTGCTTTGATGTCTTGGATTTGCCCATCGGCGACAAGCGCGCCAAGGTGTCCTTGATTTGCTTCGAGATTTCCTCTTCGCTCAGCTCCTCCTTCTCCTCACGTCTCAGCTGTCTGTTTCTGTCTTTCTTATTCAGCGGTTTGCCTCCGTCGCGCTGGTTCTTCTTCGAAGAATCGTTGTTTTGTTGCTTGGAGCCTTGGCCTTTATTGGATTTTCCGCCCTCAGCCTTATTCCCGCTTTCCGACTTCTTGTTGCCTCCGGCATTGACATTCGGACCTGTCGGGTTCTCCGACGAGCCTTCAGGCTTGCCCGTGATGCGCTTACGTTTCTTCTTGCGTTCGGAGGTTCCGGGCTTACCGTGTTTCTTTTCGTCAGGCAACTCAATCTTATCCAAGATTTTAGGTCCTTCCAGCTTCTGCACTTCGACCTTGATGAACTTGGGTTCAGCGGGTGCAGGTTGTTGCGGAACAGACTGTTGCGGAGCAGGCTGATTGGCTGTTACATCAGCCTTCTCCTCTTTCTTAGGCTTGGCTTGTTGCTGCTTGGCCTGCTGTTGCTTGTCATTATTGTCGGCCTTTGGCTCCTTTTTGGTTTTTTCTTTGGCTTTATCCTTCTTGGGATTGAGGCTGTCCAAGTCGATTTTGCCTAACACCTTGATGGAGGCACTGGCAGGTTTCTCCTCGGCTCCAGCCATTTGTTGGGATTTTTCAGCCTCTTCTGTTGGCGTTTGGACTGGCGTGGATTCCGTCTTCTCTTCCGACAAATCCGTTGGTTTTGTTTCTTCGGTATTCTTGGATTGCTTTGAAGCGCGTTTCGCCGGTGTTATGGTGTTCGTTCTGATGAACACCTCTTCATGTTCCTCTTCCTCATCGACTTTCTGCGGTTGCATTGCCGAATCAACGGAAACAGTACCACCCTTATAAGAAATGCTGCCCAGTTTCTTGGCCTCATTCTTCACTTCCTTTTCGCCCTGATACTCTTTCACGAGCAGTTCATACATCTCTGCCGTGAGCTTCGCGTTCGGCGACGAGTCCACCTGGAATCCCTTCTTGCCAAGAAATTCCCGGATAGTCGTCACGCCGACGTTGAATTCTTTTGCCGCTTTCGACAATCGAATGGTGAAATTTGTTTCTTCGGACATAGTTTCTCTTTTGTTTCTCGTTTTATTATTCTTTCAATGCCTTGGCATCATTCGGCATCGGCTTCAAATTCGGCTTTAAGTACACGGAACACTTCCTTGACGGTTTCTATCTCAAGATCGGCGCGTTTGGCCACGTCTTCAGGCGTATGTGCCAGCACGTCCTTGGCCGTATCACAGCCCATGCGGACGAGTGCGTCGATAACCCACTGGTCGATTTCGTCAGAGAATTCTTGCAAGTCAACGTCTTCCTCGGTGTTATTGGCTTCGCTGTTGCGATAGACGTCAATCTCATAGCCTGTCAATTTGCCAGCCAGCTTGATGTTGTAGCCACCTTTACCGATGGCGAGGCTGATTTGGTCGTTTTCCATGTAAACGTTGGCCATGGTTCCGTCTTCGCTGAGGACGATGTTGGTGATTTTGGCTGGGCTGAGGGCACGAGAGATGAACAACGACGGGTTGGTGGTGTAGTTGATGACGTCGATGTTCTCGTTACGCAGCTCGCGGACGATGCCGTGGATGCGCGATCCTTTCATACCCACGCAGGCTCCCACGGGGTCGATGCGGTCATCGTAACTTTCGACAGCGATTTTGGCCCTCTGTCCAGGTTCGCGGACAATCTTCTTCACGGTGATGAGACCGTCATAAATCTCAGGAACTTCGGCTTCGAGCAAACGCTGCAGGAATACCTCGGAGGTGCGCGAAAGCGTGACCACCGGTGAACCGTTGATGCTCTCCACACTCTTCACGATGGCACGGACGGTGTCGCCCTTCTTGAAGATGTCGTTGGGAATCTGCTCACTCTTGGGCAGCGACAATTCAATGCCTTCGTCATCCACCACCACGGTCTCGCGTTTCCACGAATGAACCACCTCGGTAGTGATGATTTCACCCACCTTGGCTTTGTATTTCTGGAAAATGCTTTCCTTCTCATACTCAGCCACTTTGGTCTGCAGGTTTTGGCGCAAGGCCAAAATGTCGCGGCGACCGAAGCTCTCGATGCGCAACACCTCACTCACGTCGTCACCGACCTCGAAGTCGGGCTCAATCTTGATGGCATCCGACAGCTTGATTTCGCGTGCGGGGTCGTTCAACTCATCGTCTTCCACAACGGTGCGGTTGTGGTAAATCTCGAAATCGCCCTTGTCGACATTCACGATGATGTCGATAAAGTCCTCAGTGTCAGTCTCGAACTTCTTGTTCAACATGCCTCTGAAAACGTCTTCGATGATACGCATCATGGCCTCGCGGTCGATGTTCTTGAATTCCTTGAATTCGGAAAATGTTTCTACTAATTTGTAATTATCCATTGTATATTAGTTATTTAAAATTTCAAATTTAAAGATTTAAAATTCAATTGTTTAGAATATGATTGCTGGTTTCACCTCAGCTTTTTTGCGTTCGATAACTATATTGGCAGGTTCTTCGACAGGTTTCTTCTTCGAGGTTTTCTTGGGTGCAGGGGCAATTTCCACCTTTTCGGCATCGAAACTCACGAGCTTGCCTTGCAGCCTGCCCATTTCTTTCGTCTTCACGTCCACGTCCTTACCCACATACTTCTGAAGCTGACGGTCCATCTTGAGCGCGCCGCTGAGACCCCATGAGAGCACGCTGAGTTCGAAGTCCTCCACGTCGCGGTCGAGCTTGCCTTCGATGAAGCGGCTGATTTCCACACAGTTGTCGATATTGATGGCCGTGTCGGAATCCACATAGACCTCAATCACGTTGTTCGGTTTCACCTTCACTTCCACAAGGAAGCGGTCGCTACCCGCGAGGGCTTCTTCGCACAGGGTTGCAATTTGTTCTTTTGTTATCATCTCAAGACTCTCAATTTCAAGTTCTTCTATCATTGCTTGAAGGTAGGAGACTTATAATAAAAAGACCTGTTACTCAAAGTAGCAGGTCTTCCATCTTCCACCTCAAGTTGTCGAGCAAGGATTCGAACCTTGACAGGCAGAACCAAAATCTGCAGTGCTGCCATTACACCACTCGACATCATCCGTTTCCGAATGCGGCTGCAAAAGTACAACTAATTTTGTTACGCGCAAGCATTTTTCTCTATTTTTTTCAAAAAAAGTCCTTCGACACCGAAAAAACTTGTATTTGTTTGTTATTATACTGAGAAACTAATACTGCACCAAAGCCTTTTTCAGACTCTCTCGGACAGATGGTACTCCCCTGTCGATGGAGCTTTAGGGACGGCAGGTGATGCGCGACCGTGTGGCATTACATTTCCATGCAGCGTATTAGTTATTGTGATTTTTTTGTATTTTTGCGATTCACAAAAGAATGGAAACATGACAGAAGTAGATTTGACTCGCAGTTACGATTCGTTGTATTCCGATACTTGTCTAATCATTGAGGAAGCGCGTAATTATGCCTATCGTGCCGTCAATGTTGCTTTGACGCTCCGCAACTGGCAACTTGGCGAGCGTATTGCCCGAGAAAACTTTGATGGTGCGGAGCGGAATATGGAAAGAAAGTTGTCGCAATGCTCTCAACAGACCTTACCAGCAAATATGGCAAAGGGTTTGATAAAAGCACTTTATATAGGTATATCCTCTTTTACCGAATGTTTCCAAAGATAGTGGCCTCAGTGCGGCCACAATTCCAAATAGTTGACGCAGTGAGTCAACAATCCGAAAATATGGCCGCAGTGCGGCCACAATTCGAGATTTTGGCCTCAGCAAGTCAAAAATTGCTTCCGTGGACCCACTATCGTGAACTCATCCGCGTGGAAGATGCTGAAGCCAGAAGCTGGTACGAGCAGGAAGCCCTGCGGGAAATGTGGAGCACCCGCACATTGCACCGCAACATCTCGTCGCAATACTACTATCGTCTGATGAAGTCCGGAAACAAAGAGAAGGTGACTGATGAGATGCACCGTTTGACACAATCCATGCAACAAGACAAACTGGAATTTATGAAGAATCCTGTGGTGGCAGAGTTTCTTGGATTGCAACCCAATGCCGATTTTACTGAAACAGAACTGGAAGGCAGTATCATCAGCCATCTGCAAAGCTTTATCATGGAGTTGGGCAAGGGATTCGCTTTTGTGGCCCGGCAAAAGCATATCCGCACGGATATGGGTGACTTTTATATTGACTTGGTGTTCTACAATTATATCTTGAAGTGCTTCTTTTTGATTGATTTGAAGACACAGCAAATCACCCATCAGGATGTTGGACAAATGGATATGTATGTAAGGATGTATGACCAACTGATGCGTACGGAGGGCAACAATCCCACCATTGGCCTGTTGCTTTGCTCAGAAACCAGCGAAGATATGGCGCGATACAGCATCCTGCATGATAGTGAACAATTGTTCCAAGCAAAATATCTCACCTACTTGCCCACTGAGGAGCAATTGCGCCAAGAGATAGAACTGCAAAAACAAGTCTTTTTGGAACAGAGGAGCAAATAAAGAAAGCGTACGAAAAAAGATTTCGCACAATGTTTGTACTTTTGCAAACGAAAAACCGAACAATATGCCTGCAAACAAAAACGCTGTAACACGCTACTACATCCTCGACAAGCTGTTGGCCAATCGCTATCACCATTATTCTACTGAGGATTTGGTAAGACTTGTCAATGAGGAGTTGACAGAAATGAATCAAGAGCCTGTCAGTCGTCGAACCATCGAACTTGACCTTAATTATATTGAAAACGAAGGGCCTTTTTTGGCGGAGATAGAACACTATCAGGTTGATGATGTCAGCCAGCGAACCCTCAAGACCATCAAGAAAAGCTGCCACCGCTATGCTGACCCATCGTTTTCCATATTTACGCAGAAGCTTACTGACGACGAGAAACACCTGCTTGGAGAGGCTTTCACACTTCTCGGGCAATTTGACGGTCTGTCCGATCTTGCAGGCTTGGAAAGGCTGAGGGAAAGCCTCAAAGTAAAAACCGACCGCCAGATAGTGTCATTCACAAAGAATCCTTTGGAAGGCAAGAACCTGCTGGGTGAATTGTTCACGGCAATCTCACAGAAACAGGTGGTGGAATTGCATTACCATCGGTTTGACACGCCTGATGAGGACCGCAAAACCGTTGTGCATCCTTACCTGCTTAAAGAATACAACCGCCGTTGGTATCTTATCGTTGCCGCCGACAATGATGGCAAAATACTGTCGTTTGCGCTCGACCGTATCGATAAGTTTGTCCCTTTGCCTTCTCGTAGTTATAAGGAATACGATGGCGACCTCAACGAGCGCTTTGAGGACATCATCGGGGTGACACTCATCGACGGCAATCCGTTGCAGACCATCATGTTCTGGGTGAGTGATTTTTCCAAGGATTATGTGGCCACCAAACCCTTGCATGAGTCTCAGCGGCATTACAAAGGGGAAAGAGAAATGGAATTGCGCCAACAATACCCAAAGCTCGAAGGAGGCGCATTCTTCTCCATTGACTGCATAGAGAACTATGAGCTTATCCGTGAATTGTCCTCTTTTGGAAAAGACCTGTTGGTTCTCTCGCCAGCCGACATCCAGCAGAAGGTACGCGACCGCGTTGCGGCACAATTCCATGCATATCAGATGCTGTAAAGAGTTTATTTGTATCTTTGCATTTCACTAATCCTTAAAAAGATGAGCGACAAACCGACATTCGTATCCCGTGACATGATGACCGCCGACGAGGGCTATGTGCAATGGATGGCAGACATCAAGCAACGTTTCCGCCAAAGCCAAGTCAAGGCGGCGGTTCGAGTGAACACTGCCATGCTTGAGTTTTATTGGAGCTTGGGAAGAGACATGGTGGAACTACGGGCAGAAAGCAAATGGGGCAGCGGTTTCTTCGATCAGTTGAGCCTTGATTTGAGGACTGCTTTTCCCGAAGAAACGGGTTTCTCAGTGACCAACCTCAAGTATATGAAGCGTTGGTATGCCTTTTATAATGAGAGAGTTGCAAATCGTCAACGACTCGTTGACGAAATTAGTGCTGTTCAAAGTGATGAACCAAATGTTGTAATTCGTCACCAAGCTGGTGACGAATTAGATATCACAATTGGTCAACGACTCGTTGACGAAAAAGGCCAACGACTCGTTGACCAATTAGAGATGCCTGAGCTTTTTGGACGAGTGCCATGGGGACAGCATATCGATATTATTTCAAGATGTGAGACATTAGATGAAGCTCTTTTCTATGTTCAGCAGGTAGTGGACGGAGGGTGGTCGCGCCCCAGGCTTAATGCCAATATTGACAAACATTTGTATCAATCTCAAGGGGCAGCCGTGACCAACTTTGAGCACACGCTTCCGGCGCCACAGAGCCAGTTGGCCAAGGAGATACTGAAAGACCCTTATCATTTCGGCTTCCTCTCGATGAGCGAGGAGTACGAGGAGAAAGACTTGGAGGATGCGCTTGTTTCGAATGTCACGCGCTTCTTGATGGAGTTGGGCAAGGGCTTTTCGTATGTGGGGCGACAGATGGAGTTGCAGATGCCTGGCGGACAGACCTTCTTCCCCGATTTGTTGTTCTATCACATCCCGCAGCACCGCTATGTCGTCATTGAGCTGAAGGTGGTGAAGTACATCCCCGAGTTTGCCGGCAAGCTGAATTTCTACGTTACCGCCGTTGACGAGCTGCTGCGTGGCGAGGGCGACAATCCCACCGTGGGACTGATCATCTGCAAATCGACCGACAAGACCGTTGTGGAATGGTCGTTGCGCGACATCAACAAGCCGCTTGGCGTATCCACCTACCAGCTTGAACAGGTGGTGGAGCGCACGGTGAGGGAACTGGAACTGAAAAAAGAAAATTTGCGAAAATAGGTTGCGCGGCAGGGTTGTACTTTTGCAAACGAAAAACGACAATTTCCTCAAGACTTAAAGTATCAACCAACAAAAAAAAGAAACCATGCAGAACGCACAGAACAACTACACAGAAGAAACCCTCGGAGTCATATTTGACAAAATTGACACACTCGTTGACAAATATCGTAACTATGTAAACGAGCATTGCCCAAAGACTCTTGATAGCTATGTTGAAAAAGGTGAAGTTTTTCAAGTCTTGACACCATTTGACCCCGATGGAAGTGCAGACGAGCAATTGATAATAACCTTGTATAAAGAGGTAACTGGAAATAATGCTGATGTGCAAATCGTAGAGGCATTGTCTCAATATGCAGAAAAGTTCTATGATAAAGCACTCTCAGAGGAGGAAATGTCTTTTCTGTGTGAGAATTTCTCAGCAGTGATTACTTATGAGTTTCTCGTTCGAGATCAATGGTTATCAGGATGTTCTGGTCAACATATTTCTGAAGAACGCATTAGGCTTGTCAAAGAGCATGTAAAGCCCGAAAAGGGGGCAAGAATATTCATTGCCGACACAGAATACTGTGATCTTGCTGTTCTCTTTCCAGATTGTATTATATCTGGTTTTACAGGCATGAACTATGATCAAAAGAAAGTATGGGCTCTGGGACAAATTCGTCTTTTTGCCGCAGGCATTCACTCTGAAATTGTTTCAGGTGAGGAAGTAAATGACGAATACTCATATACGTTGCCTGCAAAGGGTACTGTAGACATGGTTATTTTCCGCGTCAATGAGCAAAAATATGCTGCTCAAAAATTATTCGGAACAGAATGCAAGGATTTAGAAGCATTATATGACCTTCTAAAGCCAAACGGGAAAATGCTGTTTTTCTCTGAGTTTATATCAGAAATGGCTGGAATGAAAGCTGAAATGTATGAGGCACCCATCATTGATTTTCGCGTTCGTAGAACTAAAGAAAAAGCTATTTCTTCTATTGTTGCATACAAGGATAAGGGCTTTTTTGGCAACAATTATATTATGCTTGCATTATGCAAAGCTGAAAATTGCAAAGTCTACATTAAGGACGAATTGAAGTCCAGGTCTAAATATATTAATGCCGATGAACTAGATTCTGAGATTTTATGGCCTAGTTACTATTGGACTAATCAACCAGCGGATGGTAATCCATTATCTTCTATTGTAAAACACCAACAGGTAAGACTCTTAAAGGAAAAAGAGCTTGCAGATTTTGTTAAGGGAGAAGGATGGATCCTACACGAAAAGGCAAAGAACATGCCATTAGTTCTGCCGGACATGCTTAGAGACAGTTACAAAGATGCAAATCTTTGTAACAGAATTGTCAACATTGTTAGTGACCCTGGTATTGAGGAAGAACAGGCAAAACTATGTGTGGCAAAAGAGCCTTATGTTCTTCTGAGTAATAGTACAGAGGACTTTAGAGTTGGGTATGCAACAGAAGTACCTGATGGAGGCATCGCCTACATGAAAGCTTGTTGCATAGTTCCGCTGGACGGAATTGATGTTCGTTACATTGCAGCTTTACTGTTTGAGCCATCTGTCAAAGAACAAATTTTGACAATTTGTGATGGGCATAACATTAACCTTGCCTTGCCCTTGGTTATGGACAAAATCATCGTACCTAATCATGATGAAAAAGAACGTTTAGCTTTTTTGGCTGAAGCAAACTATGAGGCATTGCTATCTTCACAAGAAGAGTTGAAACAAGAACATAATAATTATATCAAAGCAGTTCGAATGCGTAAACATGCTCTAACTCAATCCTTATCTTCTATAGGAGCTAAATTCAATGCTTTGAATAAATGTCGAATTCGCCAAAATGGAGAATTGTCTGATGATAATGTTATTAATCCATTACGAGGGACTACCGTAAAAGAAATATTTGAATTTCTTTCTACAAGAATAGAAGAGATGATGCCTGTACTGGAACATATTGCAGACGTAGAATACTCATTCTTGAACCCTGAATCTATTGACCCAGAGGAATTCATAGAAAGTTACATCAAAAAAGAAGAAAAAGGCTGGCTGAATTTCAAGCCAATCGTATCATGGAAGGAAGGCAACAATAAGGGGTTGAAAGTCACCAAAGATAAAGATGGTAATGTTATTAAAGAAAAGATATCACTGATCACTTTTAAGTTCCCAAAAGATGCATTAGAAAAAATATTCGACAATATTCTTTCCAATGCAAAGGCTTATGCTTTTACAGAAGATAATCGAAAAGACTATCAATTGAAATTTTCGTGGCGCACTGATGGAGTGTCATTGATTATCGAGATTGAAAACAATGGAACGCCCATACCAGAGAATCGAGACACTGCCTCACTGCTTGAATATGGTGTATCAACAGCTCTTCACCAAGACGGGCATAACGGTATTGGTTGTAACGAAATTAAGGATATAATGACCCGATATAATGGAAGAGTGGAGATAGTATCTACACCAAAAGAAGAATACACAGTCAAATATGTTTTGACGTTTAGTAATGCATTTATTTTTAGACAACAACAAGAATAGATATGGAAAATCATAGCTTTATTCAAGTTCTTTGGGTTGAAGACGACCCAGAAGTATTAGGAAGCTATCCAGATGAAGCTTCTCAAGATGGTTTGCAACTAGTTTCGAAACAATGCTGGGATGATGCCAAAGCAGCTTTGGAAAGTGAGTTTAATAGGTGGTCTGCTATTATACTTGATGCTAAATGCAAATACCATCGGGATAGTGCAGACAATGCAGTCGAGTTTTTGCGTGAAGCGTTGGATGACATTTCTACTATTTGTGAGAAAAAAGGCCGAATTATCCCTTGGTACGTCTTAACCGCTGGCTCCGAAACAGAGGTCTCTGACTCAATTAACGACAAACGCGAGAAATGGGATTCTGATTGGACTGAAAAAAAACACAAGAAGTTCTATTACAAGGGTACCGACAGAGAAGAATTATATAAACGGATCAAGGCCCATGCCCAAAAATCAAGTAGATTTCAGATACAGGAAATGTATCGAGAGACATATGATCAATTGTCTAACTTCAATGACGATGTCTGTGAAGACATTTTGACCATTATAGAAGCCATTCACTTTCCTAACTCACACCAGGATTTCAATCCAAAGTACTTCTATAACCCACTTAGAAAGGCCTTGGAGCAAATCTTTAGGTCTTTGGGGAAAGCAAACATCATTCCAGATACGTTTTTCTCTAATGGCAGGGTTAATTTTAATCAATGTTTTATGTTTTTAATAGGCAACGAAGCAGTAATACTAGGATATAAGCATGAGGAAGGAAGAATAATTCCAAAACATATACAAAACATGATGTCTTTGATTATGGATTTGGGAAATTCGAACTCCCATTCCTCAGTCGAATTAAGCGAAGAAGAAATTCAAAATTACGACAATCAAATTAAAACCATAGGCGGCAATTCAAGGCTTTTGGTTTTTAGCATTGCACTCCAGTTCTGCGAGATACTTCAATGGATGAATAAGTATTTAAAAAACCATCCAGATAAAGAAGAAAATCGTAAAAAGTGGGTGAAGTTGGATAAGACAGAGCAAGAGGGAGTAGATTCATCAGGAACAAATGTTAAGGCACCTCCGTTACAGTCTAAAGAACTTGAAAATGGTAAATATTATGAAGGTATAATAGTAGAGGTCGAAAATCATTTTGGAACTTTTTTGAATGTAAAATGTGAATTATATCCGTTCCCTCTCCAAATTAAGCCAAGACATAATAATCTAATAAAGGACAAAGTGGTAACATTCAAGGCAATCCAAGAGCCAAACAAGAAAGATCCCAGCAAACCTTTTTGGATTGCCACGGATGTTCGTCGAAAAGAATGAGTGTGGCTTATATTAAGGTGTTTGTTTATTAAATACAAACAAAAGGGTTGTGCAGGTTTGTACAGCCCTTTTGTTTTTGCCGCTGCTTTCTAAATCAGCGAAAATTGGTTTCGCACCACAGTCATACTTTTGCCATCGAAAACGAAAACAACGATGGAGAAAGAAGGTTTTACAATTGACCCGACCAACCTCGAGCAGCAAAAGGCTTTCGACCTTGTGGCTAACACCAACACCAGTTTGTTCATTACAGGTAAGGCCGGTACGGGTAAAACCACCTTTGTCAAGAGTATTCAGGAGCAAATCAAAAAGAGCTTTTTGGTGCTGGCTCCAACTGGCATTGCCGCCATGAATGTCGGGGGACAAACCATCCACTCGTTTTTCGGCCTTCCTTTTGAGGCAATAGGACCGGAAACAAAGATGGAAGTTTCTTTGGAGAAGCGCAAGACCCTTGAACATATCGATACCATCATTATCGATGAAGCCTCTATGGTGCGTTGCGATTGGGTGGACGGCATCGACCGCTTCCTCCGCGCTTTGATGCACACCCATCTTCCTTTTGGCGGTAAGCAAGTGGTGTTTGTCGGCGATCTTTTTCAGTTGCCCCCAGTGGTGAGACGCGGAAGTGCCGACGATATGATGCTGTGTTATATGTACGGCAACGGTACTCCATATTTTTACAAGGCAAACGTGATGAAGCGGATGAATCTGCCCAAGATAGAGTTCCAAAAGGTGTACCGTCAAGAGGATTCGGAGTTTTTGGACATTCTGGATAGGATGCGCTTGGGGGAGAATACGGAAAATGACTTGGATGTCCTTAACCGTCATGTGAGCTCCGATGATAAAGTGGGCGATTACTCAGTTATTCTGACTGCCCGCGTGAATACCGCAGACGGCATCAATGATCAGAAACTGAATGAAATCGAGTCGGAGGAGTTTTGCTATGAGGGCGAGATTTCGGGCAAGTTCAAGTCTCAGGATGTTCCTGTCCCGATAACGTTGAAGCTTAAGGTCGGCGCTCAGGTCATTTTCTGCCGCAACGACTATCCTCGTGGCGTTGTGAACGGCACTATTGCCAAAGTTGTGGCTTTGGAGGACGATACAATCAAGGTCGCCTTGAAGGATGGAGAAGAAATCGAGGTGGAAAAGATGACATGGGAGACTAAGGAAAGCGTTTATGATGAAACGACCAAAACAGTGAAGTCCGAAGTCGTCGGATCCTTCACGCAATACCCGCTGAAATTGGCCTGGGCCATCACGATACACAAATCCCAAGGCATGACTTTTGACCGGATGCACTTCGACCTTACTCGCGGAACTTTTGCAGCGGGGCAGTCATACGTGGCCATCAGCCGTATGCGCTCATTGGATGGATTGACGTTGAGCAGAAAGATTTTCAAAAACGACATTTTGCAGAATGCGGAAATCAAGGCTTTCGCCAACTCGTTCAACGATGTGGCAATGATTGACGACGAGCTGTCGTTTGGCGAAGAATTCTACAAGCATCTCGCCAAAAAGGACTATGACAATGCGGCCAGGATGTGCCTGCTTCACTCGATGGAAAAGATGAAGTTGGGCGACTATCGCAGTGCTGCACTCTTGGCCAAGAAGATGTTTGATGTGATGCTTGATGACAAGTGCCTGAAAGGGATGACAAACGATATTCCGCTGCTGAAGGATTGTAGCACGTCATGCCATTTCCTCAACGCTGTAGTATGTCTATATGGCGATCATTTAGAGGAAGCCATCGGTTATGCCAATATGGTGCTTGACCGCAGGCCTTGCCTCGAAGCCATGTTTATCAAGGGAAAAGCCTTGTTGGCATTAAGCCGCTACGATGAAGCAATGGAAATGGCCCAGCTGATTCGTATTGCCGGCAAAGAGTCGGTTGACAAAGTTGCCATCGACAAGAAACAATATCTCTTTGAAGCTGAACTCAATGAACAGTTAGGGAACACCAACATTGACACGTGCAAACAACTGCTGAAACTCTGCCCTGAATATCTCCTTGCCTATGTGATGCTGCGGAAAGAAGCCATATTGGAAGGACTGGCTTTAGAGGTGCTTGAAGGTGCGGATGAAAACGCTCTTGTGTCGGCTTTCAATAATGAAGCAGTTTCTGACGATGATTTCAAGGCGATGCTATACGAAGCCGATAAGACCAGCGTAACATTCAAGTTGTTTGCGCTAAGGGCCCGGAAAATCAAAATGTAAGAAAAATAGTAAGTACAACCCCCAAAAAAAGCATGAAAAACAAGAAACAGGATACTATTCTAAAGGCTATTGTTTTGGCCGCATCATGGCTAATGTTTTCACTGCTTTTTCTCATCCTTGACGGGCGGTGGAAGCTGCTTCCGAAATGGCTGCGCATTGTGTTGTTTTTGGTTTCACCGATGATGCTGTATGCTATCGTGATGGTCCCGATATCATGCTATTTCCAGTATTGGGGATATTGGTATCCTAGGCATCATTTTGTCAAGCCAAAGGTGATTGAAAATATTACTGGAGTTCGATTGCCGAAATATAAAGTGGTTGAATATGAGCAAGGTGAACGTCATTTTAATGGGGATTATTCGGACAGTTTTACATTGGAGTTTAAGGAAATGCCAAATACGGATTTCTATGATGAACTTGACAATTGCTTTAGGCAATCAGACAATGCGACAATTAGTGATTCGACAGTCTTCGTGTGGAGTAAACTTTGGGGTAATGGAATAGAACCGCCAGAAGGAGAATTAGAATCTGGAGATTATGAATTTAGTATTGGAATAGAAAGAGGTTCCAAAACATTTCACATCAGTGTGACACGATGGTGATACCAATTGATGCCACTCAAAAGCATTAGCAAATAAAATATGAAAGAAAAACCATCGTTAATTAGAGACGAATACATGTACTTCTTATGTCCAAAACGAAGAAAACAATAAAACAAGCTTTCTGGGTCTTAATGGCGATAATGGTAACGGGACTTGCCATTGTCGTAGGTTGCGAACTGGCTGTGTACAACGCCTCAAAAGGTCGCGTGTATTCCGATGTGGATGAAATCCCACACAGAGAGGTCGGACTACTGCTGGGTACCAATCCCAAGGGTCGTAGAGGAGGCGTCAATATGTTCTATAACTATCGCATTGATGCGGCGGTGGAGCTGTATGAAGCCGGGAAAGTCGACCGTTTTATCATCAGCGGAGCCAAGAAGGGCCCCGATTATGACGAGCCGCAAGCTATGCGCGAGGCATTGGTCACCAGGAATGTGCCTGACACCATACTCGTCCTTGACGGACAAGGGTTCCATACCATTGAATCCATTGTGAGGGCAAAAGAGGGTTTTGGAGTGGATACGCTGACCATCATCTCGCAAGAGTTCCACAACAGGCGGTCTCTCTATATGGCCAAACGCAACGACATGGATGCCATTGCCTATAATGCGCCCAACACCACCATCCTCAGATGGCGAATCATCATGTTCCTACGCGAGCGGGCCTCACGGGTGAAGGCTGTATTGTTGGGTTAGCGGTAGGCTTCATGAAAACGGGAGAGAATACTGGTTTTTCTTATTTTATTAGCTTAGTAAGCCAAAATTCCCTATTTTTGCCGTTTGGCAAAGCCAAAATCCAAGCGATAATCAACAAAAATTTTCGATAAAACCATGACATTCAAAAAGTTAAACAACATTACAGGATGGTTGGCAGGCATCATCGCCACCGTCGTGTATTTCCTCACGCTTGAGCCTACCGTGAGCTGGTGGGACTGCGGTGAGTACATTTCAACGGCTTACAAACTTCAAGTGGGTCACCCGCCTGGGGCACCTTTGTTCCAAATGATTGGACGTTTCTTCACGCTCTTTGCTGGCGG
Source organism: uncultured Bacteroidales bacterium (assembly GCA_947305795.1). Lineage (GTDB taxonomy): Bacteria > Bacteroidota > Bacteroidia > Bacteroidales > F082 > Limimorpha. Next base: position 46,165 of record CAMZEK010000005.1, read on the forward strand.
CGACGTCACCAAGGTGGCCATGATGGTCAACGTGATGTCGGCCATTTGTAGTGGTCTCACCATCGTCTTCCTTTTCTGGACCATCACAATGATGGCCCGGAAAGTTTGGATGAAGGAAGGTGAAGAGGCTCCATGGGTAAATAAAATAGGTGTGCTGCTGGCTGGCTTCGTCGGTGCCGTGGCCTACACCTTCACCGAGTCATTCTGGTTCAACGCCGTAGAAGGCGAGGTATATGCCATGTCATCATTCTTCACCGCCGTCACCTTCTGGGCCGTCCTGAAATGGGAGCAAGTGGCTGACGACCCGAAGAGTACCCGATGGATTATCTTTATCGCTTTCCTCATTGGCCTGTCCATCGGCGTACACTTGCTCAACCTGTTGTGCGTGCCCGCTTTCGTATATGTGGTTTACTTCAAGAAGTGGAAAAAGACCTCGTTCAAGGGATTCGTGCTGGCTGGCGTGGTTTCAGTGGCCTTATTGTGGTTCCTCAACATGTTCCTCGTGCCGCAGGTCATCAACCTGGCGGGCAAGATAGAGCTGTTCTTCGTGAACACCCTTCATGCGCCGTTCAACCTTGGCACCATCGTGTATTTCGCCATCATCATTGGCTTAATTGTTTGGGGATTGTGGTTCACTTCCAAACGCGGCAAGGTGCTATGGAACACCGCCATCCTCTCCCTCATGTTCATTCTGATTGGCTACTCGTCGTTCTTCATGTTGATCATCCGCGCCAACACCAACACGCCCATCAACGAGAACGAGCCGAAGGAAGCCCTTTCGATGTTGGCATACATCAACCGCGACCAATACGGCAATTGGCCCCTCCTCTACGGTCCTTACTACAACGCCCCCATCACGGAAGTGAAGGACGGCAAACCCATTTACGTCAAGGACAAGGAAGCCGGACGCTATGTCATCACCGATGACAACAAATATCGCCTGCCCGAATATCCGAAAGAGATGAAAACCCTCTTCCCGCGCATGTGGAGCACACAAAAAGGCTCCCATTCCGACATGTATGATAGCTACCGTAAAAACAAAAACGGCAACATCGTCGGCGAAACCATGAAATTCAGGAACTTGCGTGGGCAGACCGTCACTGTGAGCAAGCCCACCTTCGGACAGAACATGAGGTTCTTCATCAGCTACCAATGCAATTGGATGTATTGGCGCTACTTCATGTGGAACTTCGCAGGCCGTCAGAACGACATCGAGGGCCAAGGCGAGCTGAACCACGGCAACTGGATTAGCGGCATCAGTGCCATCGACAATGCCCGACTCGGCAACCAGGACAACATCCCTGCCAGTCTGCAAAACCCAGGCCGGACAACCTACTATTTCCTGCCGCTCATCCTCGGTCTCATCGGCCTTTTCTGGCTGCTCAAGCGCGACCTGAAGCAAAGCTGGATCATCTTCCTGCTGTTCTTCATGACGGGCTTGGCCATCGTCATCTACCTGAACCAAACGCCGCAACAGCCCCGCGAACGTGACTACAGTTACGCCGGCTCGTTCTATGCTTTTGCCATCTGGATCGGCTATGGCGTCATCGCCCTCATCGACATGATAAACAAGCTGACCAAGAAAAGCAGCATGATTACCACGGTGGCCGTCGGTTTGGTCTGCTTCTTGGCCGTGCCTTGCGTATTGGCCGCCAACGGTTGGGAAGAGCACAACCGTGCGGGCAAGGCCTCGGCTCGCGACTGGGCGAAGAACTACCTCGCCCAACTGCCGCCCAACGCCGTCATCTTCACCCGTGGCGACAACGACACCTTCCCCTTGTGGTACGTGCAAGAAGTAGAAGGCTTCCGCACCGACGTGCGCGTGGTCAACTATATGCTTTCGGGCGGCTATTGGTATGCCCACCAGATGGCCCGCAAGGTGTACGACTCGGAGCGGTTGCCGCTCACGCTGACCCCCAAGGAATACGACAACGGCGTTAACGACCCCATCCCCGTCGAAGAAGAGGACTACTTCAAGGGCAAACGCGTGGAGCTGAAACAAATCATCGACTTCATCCACAACCCCAAGGCCGTGAAACGCGCATACGGCGTCAGCTATAATTATGTACCTTGCCGCAACGTGAAGCTCACCGTCGACAAGGAAGCCTGCATCAAGAACGGCATCGTACCCGAAAACATGGCCGACCGCATAGTGGACGAAATCACCTGGGAAATCAAGGGCGACAACCTTTGGAAGAACTCCCTGCTGCTGTTGGACTTCATGGCCACCAACAATTGGGAACGTCCTGTGTACTTCACCTCGTTCAGCGACATGTCAAGCGTGCTCGGCATCGACAAGTACCTTCACATGGAAGGCTTGGCCTACCGCTTCATCCCCGTTGAGGCTGAGGATTACAGCAAGATTTACCGTGGCGGCGTGTATCGCGAAGGAAGCTATGACCTGTTGGTCAACAAGGCCAACTGGGGCAACCTGAACCAAGAAGGCGTGGTGCCCGACCGTGAGAGCGTCCGCGAAGCCCAATACGCCCAACAAGCCTACTCGCGCCTCGCACAAAGCCTCACCAACCATGGTCAATATGACTCCGCCGTCATCGTGATGGACAAATATGTCGAGTTCTTCCCGAACGAAAAGTTCCCCTTCGACCTCCGCCAATACCAATATCCTGAGATGTACTACGTCTGCGGCGCCACCGAGAAAGGCGACCAATTCCTGCAGACCATCGTGCAGAACTTCTGCGACAAGATTGAGTATTACGGCGAAATGAAGCCCAAGTTCAAGTCTTATTATCAGGAAGATATCGAAGAAGCCATGTCGCTGCTGCAACATTGGGGTGAAGTGGCCAAACGCTATGAGCGCACCGAGCTGTCGCAACAGATTTTAGACCGCATGACCGAATACCTGACTTTGTACTACAACTAAGCAACCCAAAAGAAAAAATGGCACAAAAACCCAGCATACCCAAAGGTACCCGTGACTTCCTTCCGGAGGTCATGGTGCGCCGCAACTATATCTTCGACACCATCAAAGGCGTCTTCAAACGCTTTGGTTTCCAGCCGATTGAGACCCCATCGATGGAAAACCTGAGCACCCTGCTCGGCAAGTACGGCGACGAGGGCGACAAGCTCCTCTTCCGTGTGCTCAACAGCGGCGACTTCATGTCGGGCGTAGAACAGAACGGCGAGCCGCTTGAATCCTTGAAACTCGCCAGCAAAATCAGTGAGAAAGGCCTGCGCTACGACTTGACCGTGCCTTTTGCGAGATTCGTCACCATGTACCGCGACCAGATTGCATTCCCTTTCAAGCGCTATCAGATTCAACCCGTTTGGCGCGCCGACCGCCCGCAGAAAGGCCGTTACCGTGAGTTCTACCAATGCGACGTCGACATCATTGGCAGCGATTCTCTGCTGAACGAAGCCGAGTTGGTGCAGATCGTGGATGAAGTATTTGGCGCATTGAAAATCAACGTGATGCTGAAAATCAACAACCGCAAAGTGTTGGCGGGCATCGCGGAATATATCGGCAAGTCGGATGCTTTGGTCGACATCACCATCGCTATTGATAAGCTGGACAAAATCGGCATTGAGGCTGTCAACGCTGAACTCGCCGAAAAAGGTTTGGAGCAAGCCGCCATCGACAAGCTGCAGCCCATCCTCTTCATGAAAGGCAACACGCGCGAAAAGATGGCACAATTGAAACCCTTGCTCGACAACGAAGTGGGCCAAAAAGGCATAGAGGAATTGGAAACCTTGTTCGACTACATCGACGACATGGACTTAAAGATTGACACCGAACTCGACCTCACCCTCGCCCGTGGCCTGAACTACTACACCGGCGCCATCTTCGAGGTGAAAGCCAAGGACTTCGCCATCGGCAGCATCTCGGGCGGCGGTCGCTACGACAACCTCACAGGCATCTTTGGTCTGCCCAACGTCTCCGGCGTAGGCATCAGCTTCGGTGCCGACCGCATCTATGATGTCCTCGAAGGCCTCAACCTCTTCCCCGAAACCATGTCGGAAAGCACCAAGGTCATCTTCCTGAATTTCGGGAAGAATGAGGAAAAATATTGCCTGAAATATTTGAACCAGGTGCGCAAACACGGCATCAACGCGGAGATCTATCCCGATGCCGCCAAGATCCAAAAACAGATGAAATATGCCAACCAACGCGCCATCCCGATCGTCGTCATCGCTGGCGAAAGCGAGGTAGCTGTGCAGAAGTTCACTGTGAAATGGATGAAGGAAGGTAAACAAGAAACTGTGGAAGCCAACAAATTGGTGGAAATAATTTTGAATCTTAAATCTTGAATCTTAAATAACAAATAATATGAAAACCCATAAAATCTCATCGAAGGAACTGACCTTCAAGCAGGTAAATGAAATAATCACCAAGGGCTACAAGCTCGAACTCAGCGCCGACGCCATCAAGCGCATTCAGAAATGCCGCGACTACCTCGACAAGAAGATGGAGAACCCAGAGAAACCCATCTACGGCGTGACCACCGGCTTCGGCTCCCTCTGCGACCACAGCATCTCGAAGGAAGACCTGAGCACCTTGCAGAAGAACCTCGTCATGTCGCACGCTTGCGGCACAGGCGAAATGGTGCCCGAGGAAATCATCCGACTGATGCTATTATTAAAGGTGCAGAGCCTCAGCTACGGCAACAGCGGTGTGCAGGTCGTCACCGTCCAACGTCTCATCGACTTCTTCAACAACGACGTGCTGCCCGTGGTTTATAATCAAGGCTCGCTCGGTGCCTCCGGCGACTTGGCACCTTTGGCCAACCTCATGCTGCCCTTGCTCGGCTTGGGTGAGGTGCACTTCGAAGGCAAAATCTATCCCGCTGAGAAGATTCTGAAGAAATTCAAATGGGAACCCATTACTTTGCAGTCGAAAGAAGGCTTGGCCCTGCTCAACGGCACGCAGTTCATGAGCAGCTATGGCACCTACGTCTTGCTGAAGGCTTTCCGTCTCAGCTATCTCGCCGACCTCATTGGCACCGTTTCTCTCGAAGCCTTCGACGGCCGCATCGAGCCTTTCTTCGACCAAGTGCATCAAATCCGTCACCACAACGGACAAATCGTCACCGCCAAGCGCGTGCGTGAGTTCACCAAAGGCAGCGAACTGATTGTCAGGGAGAAGAAACACGTGCAAGACCCCTACTCCTTCCGTTGCATGCCGCAGGTGCATGGCGCCTCGAAGGATGCCATCGATTATGTGGCCTCCGTGTTCAGCGAGGAAATCAACGCCGTCACTGACAACCCGACCATCTTCCCCGATGAGGATTTGGTCATCAGCGCAGGCAACTTCCACGGTCAGCCTTTGGCCATCACCTTGGACTTCTTGGCCATCGCCATGGCGGAGCTGGGCAACATCAGCGAACGCCGTATCTATCAACTGATCGGTGGCAAGCGCGGTCTGCCGTCCTTCCTTGTTGCCGAGCCTGGCCTCAACAGCGGCTTCATGATCCCACAATACGCAGCCGCCAGCATCGTCAGCCAAAGCAAGCAGCTCTGCACACCCGCTTCGGTCGATAGCATAGAGTCGTCGCAAGGCCAGGAAGATCACGTCAGCATGGGTGCCAACGCCGCGACGAAAGCCTTGCGCGTGGCCGAAAACCTGGAACGTGTGTTGGCCATCGAATTGTTCAACGCCACACAAGCCCTCGAGTTCCGCCGTCCGCTGAAGTCGTCGCCCATCATCGAGAAATTCGTTGCCGAATATCGCAAGGAGGTGGAATTTGTACGCATCGACAAGGTGATGTACACTGAAATCGCCAAGTCGGTTGATTTCGTAAAGAATTATCCGCTGGATTTCGACACATTGAAGAACGAATAAATTAGGATTGTAGGGCTGTCGTATCACGGCAGCCGCTTTGTGGAAATCGGCGGCTGCCACGGTGTGACAGCCCTACAAAACATAACGATATGGAACCCACCGAACAAAAAAAACGCCCCACAGGAATGACCATCCTTCTCGTGCTGTCGTTCATCAACGCCTGCTGGAACATTCTGCGTTCCATCATCATGTATTTCAGCACGCCAATGATCGCCAAGATGATGGAAAACGGTGAATTTGAGGACGCTATGGAGCCTTTCGTCACCACCTTCGGCGAAGAGATGCGCCAGTCAATGATGGACAGCATGACCCTTTTATCCAGCATCGACCCGAAGTATTACCTGTTTCTGCTGGTGCTGTTCATCGGCTCGTTGGTAGGTGTGTTACGCATGTTCAAGGGTGACAAACGCGGTTTACACATCTACGCTATCTCGCAGATACTCATGCTCATCAACGCCTCGGTGTTCGTGTATCCGCTGCAAAAGCCCTCGCCGTTCACCTACGACCTGCTGCTCACGTTGATGTTCATCGTGGTTTACTATCTGTTTTTCAAGCGAATGGAAATGTCGAACGACCTACCCCAAAGCCCTGAACAGCCATGAGCAAGAAGCCCAACGAAGGAAAGATTTTCAACCTCAAGCCCCAACTGACGCTCGCCATGAAGCTGGCAGCCAGTTTCGCCATCACCTACTATGGCCTGTTGCTCGTCTTTGAAATCTTCACCGTGGTGTACAGACGCTATTATTTCGATGCGGTCTATCTCAACCAAGAAGAACTGTCGCTGAATTCGCGTGATTTCCTCATCCAAATTGCCCAATTGATATTATCTATTTTATTGGTTTTCAGTCTGATACAAATCTTCCGCAAGAAAGTGTACGGCAAGGCTATCTTCGTATCGGCCTCCCTTATACTCATGGGGTTCCAACTGTTCTTCACCGGTCCTTTTCCTTTTCTGAAATACATCCTCGAAGCCCTGATGTTACTCATCATTGCACCCATCCGTGTCAAGAAGAAGATTCGGATGAAGGACGGTAAAATCTCCATCGAGGAGGTGAAGGAAGAGCCGCCGACCGAGGAAACAACCGCGAATGAAGCCACGGAAGAAAAACCTGCTACGACATGAAAAAGACACTCTTTGCCTCCATCCTCCTGGCACTTGGCGTCTTAACGGCTTGCCACAAAGTGAATTACAACGGACAAACAGGCAAGATCCTGCACAAGAAACACAATCCCGCACTCACCATCAGCTACGTCATGGACACCGTGGCGCAAACCTGGGATACCCTCAGGCTCGACCTCGACCAAGACAATACGACCGACCTGAAAATCTGTTTCCAGTACGATACACCTTATATTATAGGCTCGAAAGACTGGGAGCTCAGCGTCGCAGCCGATGTCTACATCAGCGAAGTGAATTGGTGGAGCCGCGATTACCCTGTTTATTGGGGACAAGTCTTGCCCATTTGCATCAGGCACACCACCGAGGAAGGGCCTTGCTACGGTTGGCTGGACTGCTATTCCACGATAGGCAGCGAAGGCCAAGTGGATGCCATCCGGTTCTACCTTCGAGAGACGGCCTATTGCACCTGCCCGAATTACCCGCTCAAATGGGGAGAGAAATAACGAAAAACGCCCGACAACAGCGGGCGTTTTTCGTTGATGAATGTGTTTACACGGTCATTTCGTGGCCTGCTCGTAACCGGCGCGCACGGCCTGGATGTTGAGGTCGACGACCTCTTGGCCTTTCTTGCCGAAGATGTGGGCGATGGCCTCTTCAATCTTATCCATCTCGATGCCGAGGTAAGGCACTGTGGCACCCAGCAGCACCATGTTGGAACGGGCCTTCAGTTGCTTCGCGATTTCGTTGGCATTGAAGGAAACCACATGTTCGAGTTTGCCCAACTCAGCATTAATCAGCTCCATATCAGGATAGTTGCCAATGTTGACGAAAGGATCGTTGTTGGTGATGACCCAGCCTTCCTTGCCCAGCCAAGGCAGATAGCGCAGGGCTTCCATCGGCTCGGAGGACAGGATGATGTCGGCCTGACCTTCGGGAATGACATCGGCGAAAATCTCGTTGTCGGACAAACGGAGGTGTGAGAACACCGAGCCGCCACGTTGCGACATACCGTGGATTTCGCTCTGTTTCAGGTTCATACCCATATTGAGAGCAGCGTCAGAGATGATTTTGGCCACCGAAACGATGCCGTCGCCACCCACGCCGCATAATACTATGTCTTTTTTCATTGTTGAATTGTTTATTGTTTAACCGTTTAATTGTTGCTTTTGGCTCGTTTGGCTTAGCTATTAGCCGTTAGCTATTAGCTTGGTAGCTCCTAAGCTAATGGCTGATTGCTAACAGCTAATAGCCCCTTGCCAACGGCCAATAGCCTTACTTCTTCAGATGCTTTTTGAGTTCCACGATGCAGGTGCGGTGCGGGATGATGACCGACACGCCGTTATAATTCACCTCTTCCTCAATGATCTTGACGTTCTCCTCGTGGTTCTTAGGCAGCGGGATGATGTCGCGGATGTGCTCCGGCTCCACGCCGAGGCCTTCGCAGATGCGGCGGATCTTGTTGTGTGCCGACGAAGGCTGACCGCCCGTCATGGCGGTGATGTCGTTGTCGAGGATCATGACCACGACGTTGGCCTTCTCGTTGACGCAGTCCATGAGGCCCGTCAGGCCGCTGTGACCGAAGGTACCGTCGCCGATGACGGCCACGCTCGGGAAGATGCCCACCTCGCTGGCGCCCTTGGCCATGGTGATGGAGGCACCCATGCACACGGTCGTGTTGATGGCGCCCATGTTGAAGCCGAGGGTGTAGCAGCCGATGTCGCCAAACACTTTGCCGTCCTTGTGGTTGGCCATCACCGCGTTGAGGGCGGTGTAGCTGTCGATGTGCGGGCAACCCTGGCAGAGCGCGGGCGGACGGTTTGTCACAACCTCCGGCACCTTATATTGTGCGGGGACGTCCATGCCGAGGGCCTTGGCGACCTTCTCGGCGTTGAGCTCACCGTCGCGGCGGATGGTCTCGTCCAAACGGCCCATCACGTTCTTGCCCTTGCCGAGGAAGCCTTTGATCAGCTCTTCCACAAAGGGTTGGCCGTCTTCGAGGACGAGGATTTCGTCGCACTCGTCGTAGAGCTTGTTGATCATGTCGTAAGGCAACGGATACTGCGTGATCTTCACGACGGGATAGGGGCATTGGCCGTCGGGGAAATTCTCCATCAGGTAGTTGTAGGCGATACCCGTGGTGATGATGCCGAGGTTTTTCTTCGTGCCGGCGAAATACTTGTTGTAGCCCGAGTTGACCGAAGCCTTTTCGAAAGCAGGTTGCTTGTCGATGAGGTCGCGATAGAGGCGTTTGGCGTTGGCGGGCAGCAGCACGAACGACCTGGCGTCGGCGGGCTCGGTCAGCTCGTTTTGCGGACGCACGGGCTTACGCACCACACCCGCGCGGCTGTGGGCCAGACGGGTCGGGATGCGGTAGAGCACCGGCGTGCCAAGTTGCTCACTCAGCTCGTAGCCGTAATGCACCATGTCGTAGGCCTCTTGTTGGTTGGACGGTTCCAGCATGGGGATCATGGCCCAGTGACCGTAGAAGCGGCTGTCCTGCTCGTCCTGCGACGAAAACATGCTCGGGTCGTCGGCCACCACGACGAGGACGCCCTTCGTGCCGATGATGGCGGCGTTCATGAAGGGGTCGCCGCACACGTTGAGACCCACGTGCTTCATGCAGGTCATGGCGCGTTTGCCAGCGTAGGCCACGCCGATAGAGGCTTCGAGGGCCGTCTTCTCGTTGGCGCACCAGTTGGCAATCACGCCCTGTTCCTTGGCCTGCTTCGAGTTGATGACATACTCCGTGATTTGGGTTGAAGGCGTGCCCGGATAGCTGTTGATGGCCGAGCCGCCTGCGTCGATGAAGCCCTGTGCAATGGCCTCATCGCCTAAAAGCAGTAATTTCTCCATATCGTTTCGTTGATTCAATAATTGTGATTCAAGATTTAAAGATTCAAAGATTTAAAAATTCAAAATTCAAAATTCCCAACTTCCAACTATCAACTATCAACTCCCAACTCCCAACTATCAACTCCCAACTATCAACTATCAACTATTAACTCCCCCTTTTTCCTCGCAGGGCAAAATTACGCTTTTTTTCGATACGACCAAGAAAAATGAGAAGGATTTTGTTCTTTTTCGGGCAGCGGCCTACACCTTATATTAATTAATCCTTGCCGTTTTTCCCGCCCTTCGAAGACCTTTTTGACGGGAAAACGACGGCTCCGCGACAAAATTCCGCAAGTTTTCCCTTATCCTTCATAAACCCATGAATTTCAGAAAACAAGAAGTTTTCAACAGCTATGGATAACTTTTTCAAATTCGTCCTTTGCGCCTCTTATATATCTAGAATTAATTAATTGTTTATCTTTGTAGCCTGAAAAACTACCCTACAAAGGTAGGTTTTGAAATAGAAGATTAAAAATATATAAGTAGATGGGCATATTTAGTTTACATATAGAGATTCTACACAGGATAGGTCTATCTTATGCCTTTTACCGTCATGGCGGACAAGGATCTGCCATCTCCAGTGCGGGAAGACGAAACCTTCCCACGTAGGAGATTGCGGGTCAAGCCCGCAATGACGGTTAACGGTCAAGTTCAATGTTCCCATGTCAAATTGAAGATTAATTTAGAATAGTTACTTAAATTATTAAATATCAATAAATTAAAGCCAAAAAAAATCGAAAGAAAGGGCAAAAACAATGAGCAAAGCGACACTGACAAGCCTTCTTGAATTTCTGTACGGACTTCTCTCTTCAGAAGACAAGCGTTGGATTGGCGAGCAATTGATTGAACAAGCCAATGCGGAAGACCTGAAGCCTTACACCATTGAAGAGCTTCACGAAAGGATAGCCAAATCGGAGCGTGATTTCGCTGAGGGGCGCTATTATACTGATGATGAGGTCTTTGCCGACCTTGATGAGTATGAAAAGCAGGAAGAACTTCAATATGCTAAAGCTATATGATGAAAGTAAAATGGAGTCCAGACGCAAGAGAGAGAATGGATAAAACCGCTGCGATCTTTTAAAAGCCAATCCTTATTTAGGCCCCGTTGAGCCTCTGTTAGAAGACTTACCCCTTGGATACCACAGTATTGTGGTGAGCCACCTGAATAAGATGGTTTATTACATTGCGGACGACACCATCCATATCGCCGACTTCTGGGACACCCGCCGCGAGCCCAAAGCCCAAGCACAACAAGTGAAAGATAAATCCTGAAACCCTTAAAAATTCCGCAAGTTTTCCCTTATCCTTCATAAGCCCTTGAATTTCAGAAAACAAAAAGTTTTCAACAGCTGTTGATAACTTTTTTAAATTTGTTTTTGCACCTCTTATATATTCAGAATTAATTGTTTATCTTTGCAGCCTGAAAAACCACCCACAAAGGTTGGTTTTGAAATATTGGATTAAAAATATGTAAATTATTAAATATCAACAAATTAAAAAACAACAAAACTAAAAATGAAAAGGAATTTTACCTTTATGATTGCAGCCATTGTGCTGCTTACTTTCCTCGCAGTTCCTATGGGGATGTGGGGACAGACAACGGACACCTATAGCCTGACACCAGATCAATCTAGTACAGGTAGTAGTGCAACTTCCTACATTACCAGTTTGACTGAATTTACTTATAGTGGAGTTACTTGGAAAATGAATCAATGGAATCCCTCTACGCTCCAAATAAAAACCAATCAAAGTTCTGCCGCTTCAGAGTTCAGATTCTATAACAATAGTGCATTTGGAGGAAGGATTACAAAGGTAGTCCTCAAATTTTCTGCTTTGACTTTGTCTAATATGAACAATACAGGTTTTATGTTTGTTGGAGGAACATCTGCTATTACTGCTACCACAGGTGGAACAGCAGGGGTTTGGAATTCCGATGAAAAGACTATAACTTGGACACCTAGTGCTTCAGACAATTATACTTATTTTGCATTCTATCAGAATGGTAAGGTCGCAACTGGAACAAACAAACTGGCTACAGCAGATGCTATTGTGGTAACTTATGAAACTGGTGGCGGCACTGACCCCACTATCACTGTTGCCTCGTCGTTGACTGTTTCTCCCAAAGCAGTTACCAATGCCGAATTGGCTGTCACTTACAGCAATTTAGGAACATTGACCAGCGGCACTGTCACGCTCTACGACAGCAATGACCAAGTGATTAACCCCGCATGGTTCTCGGCCGCTTTTAACAACGACTATAGCAAGGTGATTTACACCACCACAAACAATACGTCTGGTGCCGAAAACTCGCTCCGTATGCACCTTGCCGTGAGTGACGGAACTAACAATGCCACTGCGGACGTGGCCGTAACGCAAGATTTCATTCTCACCACGATGGATCAGATTTTCGCTCGTGCCACTGCCAACGGAAGTACTGCGAAAGAAGTGACCATCGATTTCAACGATTGGGTGATTACTGGTCATAATGGTGGTAGTTCATATTCAACTGCCCAAAAAGCATGGTTGACAGACGGCACCAAAGGTTGTGCTGTCTTCGGAAACACCTCTGCCACTTATCCACAATTCCAAGCTAACGATAAACTAAACGGTATAATAACTTGCAATTTGCAATTATATACCAGTTTTGCAGAAATTACAGGCGTTAAAAAAGGAATGACGGGGCTTTCCACAACAAGCGATGGTGAAGTAACCCCTGTTACAAATCAAACGATTACTGGTTTAAACGCAATTAATACTGGTTCTGTGGTGACACTCACCAATCTGACTTACAGTAGCTCTACACAATTGCTCTCGGATGAAAATAGCAACACCATCAAACCCGTCAGTCAGATTTATTCATCCATGTCCTTCACAGACGGTAAGACATACAATGTTACTGGTGTTTTTGAAACGTCTTCTAGTAACCCTACAAAGAGAATCTACCCTCGCAATGGTGCCGACATTGTAGAAGTGGTTCCCACCACCCCGACGGTTTATGTCAATCCCACTACGCTTTCGAGTTTCACCTATGTTGAGGGCAACGGCCCTAGCACGACGCAATCCCTTACTGTTAGCGGTATCAACCTCACTGAAAGCATTGGCATCGCTCTCACCAACGGCAACGCGTTTGAGCTTTCAACCGACCAAAGCACTTGGTCAAGCTCACTTACCCTTACCCAAACCAATGGAACAGTGAATGAAACCCCAGTATATGTTCGCATGAAAGCTGGCTTGTCCATCCTCGCATACAACGATGTCATTACCTTTAGCTCAACAGGAGCAACAAGTGTAACCGTGAATCCTACTGGCACTGTAACACAGCCTTGTGTCACTTGGAACTTGGCTACGAATTCATACGTGAGCAATCCTGCCCCAACCGAAGACCTCATCCAATGGACTAGCAATTATGTTACCATGAAAAACGAAAAGGGCACTGGTACTAAAGTCAACAACTATATTCCACCGACTCAAAATAGTACTCGTTTTTACAATGGCAATGATTTAACCATTACTCCAGCTACAGGCTATGCAATTACAAGTGTGGTGTTTACAGCAACCACATCCGGCTATGCTAACGCATTAGCCAATAGCACTTGGACAAATTCTACAGCTTCAGCATACACCACTTCTACTCCATATACAGTGACAGTTACACCTACCGATGGGGCCAAAGATATTGAAGCATCCATTGGAGGCACCTGCGGTTTTACCGAGGTTAAGGTTTATTATGAAACAGTTGCTGTCGCCCCGACTTGGTCAACGTTGCCAACACCGACCATCAACGCTGGCTCAAATTACATGTTGGACTTGTCGGATTATGTCACTGGATCACCAACACCGACCATCACCCTGACATCAACCACAGCCACCAATGGTTATGTTTTCGAGGCTGATGTTTTGGATTTCACTCCAACTGCAAACGGCACGTATACTTTCACTTTTACTGCCACCAATACAGCTGACTCGGCCAACGCCACACTTACCATCACCGTCACCACGATTTATACAATTCTATACTCCGTAAATGGTGCAGACGGCGGCGAAGCCAGCGTGGTCGCTGGCAATGCCATCGGTACACTGCCTGTCCCCACGGAGAATATCCCCACGGGATTTACCTTCGTCGGCTGGATGGAATCACCAGCCCATCCTTACTACAATGCCACCACAGCTCCCACCATGGTAACATCAGCCACCATTCCCTCCGGCGACATGATGCTTGACGCAGTGTTCTGCAGCGGTACATCAACCACCACTTGGACAAAGAGTTCATCGGCACCAGCCAATGATGAACAAGTTATCGTGGCCACTCTTGACGGAAGCAAATATTATGCAATGAATGGCCCTGAAGGCATAGAATTCACTGTCTCAAACAATACAATAACAGGCACCGTGCCTGCGGCAGTGTTTACAGCAGAAATTAGTATGGAGGGCAGCTATCTTAAAAATGATAATGGTTACTTGCATTTTAATAGTAAAGCTTTGAAAGTTGCTTCTGGAACTACGAATGGTGATATTACTTATGCAACATTAAACGATGGCTTCAGTTTGACTGCTAACGACAGAGTTATGACATACGATAATGAAAATCATAATTTTGGCGTCAGTGCAACAACATCTGATGCTGCAACAATGTATGTCTTCAAATCCACAACAACTACAACCGCAAATGATTACACTACCTCGGTCATCAGTCATGCAGACCAGACATTCATTGCCGAAAACGATAATGAAACCTTATATGGTATCCATTACATTAACGGCTATGTGCTGGCTGGCAACAATGTCACCAATGGCGGCAAACTTGTTATCAATAATGGAGGAATATTGGATATAAGTATTTTAGGTGTAGGATTTACTAATGCCACTGCCGCCAACCTCATCATCGAAGACGGCGGACAACTCATCACAACCAGTTTCAATGTGGCTGCCACGGTGAAGAAAAACATTACGAGCCGTAATAACGGTGGCGGCTGGAACTTCATCGCATCGCCTATAAAAGGTACTACTGGTATTTCTCCAGCTGTAGCAGGCCTCGTTACCGATGATCTTGGAAGCAATGCCAATACAGAGACTGCCAGTTACGATTTATACAAATTTGTGGAGAATCCTTATGGTGATGGTGATAATGGCAAAGAATGGAAGAACTATAGAAATAATAGTTTTAACCTTATGAGAGGCACAGGTTACCTTTATGCCAACGTGAATGACGTTACCTTAACCTTCACGGGTACCCTCGACCCTTCTCCCTCTGTAGGTCTTACTTATACTGCAGGTGTCGAGTTTGCTGGATGGAACCTTGTGGGCAACCCACTCCCCTGCAACGCTTACCTCAGCGGAGGTTTCTATGCAATTGACGGTCCCAATCAGCCCGTGACAGCTCGTCCAAACACAACACCTATTGCTCCATGCACGGGCGCTATGGTACAAGCCTCTGGACCAGATCAAAGCGTCTCCTTTAGCAAGACAGTCCCTTCATCTGCCAAAAACGGCAATCTGCAAATGACCGTGGCCCAGCAAGTGGTCACGAGAGGAGAGGCCCAGTCGCAGCTGCAAGACAACGCCATCGTGAGCTTTAACGAAAACAGCCAGCTTGAGAAGTTCATCTTTGATGTCAACAATGCGAAGCTCTACATCCCGCAGAACGGTAAGGACTACGCCATCGTCAGCGCCCAGGCCAACGGCGAAATGCCCGTCAGTTTCAAGGCCACCGAAAACGGCACCTACACGATTACCGTCAGCCCCGAGAACGTGGAAATGAACTACCTCCACCTCATCGACAACATGACCGGTATGGACATCGACCTGCTCCAGACCCCGAGCTACACCTTCGAGGCCTCCACTCGCGACTACGAAAGCCGCTTCCGCCTCGTGTTCAATGCCAACAACGCAAACGGCACCGCCAACGCCGAGACCTTCGCCTACTACAACGGCAACGAGTGGGTCATCGCCAACGACGGCACAGCCACGCTGCAAGTGGTCGACATGATGGGTCGCATCGTCAGCACCCAGACCGTCAACGGCAACACCGCACTGAGCACCAACGGCATGAGCACGGGCGTCTACGTCATGCGCTTAGTGAACGGCAACGACGTGAAGACACAAAAGATCGTGGTGAGATAAACCGGCCAGAGGCCAAAAGAAAACAACGAACATACAATTAAACAACTAGATAACTAAATAGCTTAACAACAAAAAAAATGAAAAAATTTGCATTGACAGTGGCCATCATCCTGACTATGGGATTGGGTGCTTACGCACAAGGCGGCGGTTTACTCGGATTTGGCGAAAGCAACGACGACTACGTCAAAGGTGACAATTCCGGTCTGACCACCCCGAAACTCCCCGCGTTTGGCGAAACCGACGACCAGGGTGCTACTCCTTTGGGCAGCGGCGTCGCTGTGCTCATGGGTTTGGGTGCTGCCTACGCCTTCAGCAAGAAGCGTAAAGATTGAATCTTCCTAACGGAGACACAAGCCCTTGCAGGCATTGCGTCTCTAATCGCAACAAGCCGACAGCAATGTCGGCTTTTTTTTCGCCTAAAACAGAAAAATCGGCCTTCGTAGGGTAATATTCCCTATCTTTGCAGCAACATAAAAACTACAAACAATGACACGACACTACTTGTATCGCTTCGTGCTGCTCCTGCTCGCCGTGACAGCAGGCCGCCTTGAAGCACAAATCCCGTCCGGCTACTACAACAACGCCACTGGCAAGACCGGCGACGAACTGAAAATCGCCCTGCACGACATCATCGACGGGCACACCACCATCTCCTACCAACAGATTTGGAGCGCCTTCTGGAGCACCGACAACAAAGGCAACAACGTGGTGTGGGACATGTATTCCGACGGAGCCAATTACACCTATAGTTATTATAATGGCGACCAATGCGGCGAATACGCGCAGGAAGGCGACTGCTTCAACCGTGAGCATTCCTGGCCGCAAAGCTGGTTCGGCAACGCTAACACGCCGACCACCGACCTTCACCACATCTTCCCCACCGACGGCTTCGTGAATTTCAAAAGAAGCAACTATCCCTTTGGCGAAGTGCAATCGGTCACCTGGACTTCACAGAACGGCTCGAAATTGGGAACTTGCAAGTCTTCCTTGGGTTATACAGGCACCGTGTTTGAGCCTATCGACGAGTATAAGGGCGACTTCGCCCGCGCCCTCATGTACATGAGTGTGCGCTACTACGGCGAGGACTCCGATTGGGGCAGCAGCGGCATGACCAACAAGTCCGTCATCAAGCCTTGGGCCATCGACATGCTGTTAGACTGGAGCGACAACGATCCCGTCAGCCAAAAAGAAATCGACCGCAACAATGCCGTGTATGGCATACAAGGCAACCGCAACCCCTTCATCGACCATCCGGAATACGCCCATATCATCTGGGAAGAAGGCTGGACAGGCGTCACCTACAACATTGCCTGTGCCAGTGTCCAACATGGTAGCATTTCGGCACCGGCGACCGCCGTGGAAGGTACTATGGTGAGCCTCACCGCCACACCTGCACAAGGCTATATGCTCGGCAGTTGGAATGTCTATAAAACTGAAGACACCAGCACCACCGTTCCGGTGAGCAACAATGGCACCTTCACCATGCCCTCCTTCAACGTCACGGTTAGCGCAACATTCGTTCAGAATACCACCTTATATAATATCACCTGCGCCACAGGCCTTTCGCACGGCAGCATCAGTGCCAACCTTAGCAGTGCCCAGTCGGGAACCACCATCACCCTCAGCAACACCCCAGCGAATGGCTACAACCTGTATTCCTATTACGTTTACAAGACTGGCGACATCAACACCATCGTCTATTCCGGCTCAAGCAACACCTTCATCATGCCCGCTTTCGACGTTACGGTGTCGGCCTCGTTCGCACAACCTTCGAGTTATTCCTACGTAAAGGTCACGGCTGCACCTACGAATTGGAGCGGCGAGTATTTGATTGTCTATGAAACAGACAGCAAGGCCTTTGACGGCAGTTTGACCACGTTGGATGCAACCAACAATACCATCTCCGTTACCATCAGCAGCAATTCGATTGCCTCTACGACAGCGACAAACTCCTCCAAGTTCACCATTGCTAAATCGGGCAACAACTACACCGTCAAGTCGGCAAGCGGCTACTATATTGGACAAACGAGCAACAACAATGGAATGGCAACAAACCAAACGCAAGCTTACACCAATACGATTTCGTACAACACTGATGAAAGCAGCGTTAACATTATCAGTTCAGGTGGAGCTTATCTGAGATACAATGCCACTTCAGGGCAAGAGCGTTTCCGTTATTTCAAATCTGGCACCTATTCCCAACAGCAGCCCGTCCAACTTTATAAAAAGACAGGCAACATCGTTACGCCCACTCACACCATCCAGTTCAACTCCAATGCGGGCAGCAATTCAACGCAAACGCAAACCGTGAACGAGTTTGAGCCTACAGCATTGCAGGCCAACACCTTCACTCGTGAAAACTATGCCTTCGACAGTTGGAACACCGCTGCCGACGGCACAGGCACCACCTATTTCGACGGGGCTACGGTCACCTTGCTGAACGACCTCACCCTCTATGCCCAATGGAAACAGCTCTTCACTATTACGCTGGCGACCGTCGAGAATGGCACCATTACTGCCAGCCAGAACCAAGCTGTGGAGGGCGACGTCATCACCCTGACGGCCACGCCTGCCGCCACCTACGAGTTTGACCATTGGACGGTTATGGATGCCTCCGAAAACCCAATCACCGTAACGGAAAATCAGTTTGAGATGCCTGCCTCTGACGTCACAGTCAGCGCGACATTCGTCTATGTGGGACAACCTTTTGAGCAAGAATACCATTTGGTCACTTCCACCAACCAACTGGTGGCCGGCAGAACCTATTTGATTGTCAACACCTCTGCGGAAAAAGCCCTTGGAACCACACAAAACAACAACAACCGCGCGGCAGCAAGTGTCACCATCAGCAGCAACACGATTTCCAACATTGGAAATGATGTCTGCGAACTGACTTTGGGCGGCTCCACAGGCGCTTGGACGTTCTTTGACGCGAATTGGGGTGATAATGGCGGCTACCTCTACGCAGCCAGCAGTTCAAACAACTACCTGAAAACCCAAGCTACCAATAATGCCAATGGGGAATGGAGTATTAGCTTCAGCAACAGCATCGCCACGATAACCGCACAAGGCTCGAACACGCATAACCTGTTGAAATACAACAACCAAAGCGACCTGTTTTCTTGTTACACCTCTGGCCAATTAGATGTCAGCATCTTTATCCGCAGCGAGGAATTTGACCACACCGAAAGCGAGACCATCGCCCACCTCTTCCCCTTCGACAAGCATACGGTTTACAGCGGTGCCACGCTTACCGTCACGGGAACAGCGACCTGCACTGAAGCCAGCCACCTTGTCATTGAGGAAGGCGCACAATTCGTCCACCATACTGATGGCGTCAATGCCTTGGTGAAAAAAAGCATCACGGGGTATTCCGGCGAATCTGGCTGGTACACCCTTGCCACCCCGTTCACCAATGCCGACCTGACTTGTCTGACCGCAACTAACGATTTTGACCTCTATACCTACGACGAGGACGCTGAGCTTGAATGGCAAAACTACAAAGCAGACCTGGACAATTTCGTCATCAACCCAGGCTATGGTTACCTCTATGCCCACAATCCCGCTCTCACGCTTCGCATGAATGGCACCCTGAACAACGGCGACTACTCCCCGACCATCCAACTCAGCTGGGCCAACGACGACGAAGATCTACGCGGTTTCAATCTCTTGGGCAACCCCACGACACACGCCATCAACTTCACGAAGACCGACAACGTCGCTGACGGATACTATTGGGTTGAAAACGGCTCCACCTTGACATACGAAACAGGGAACACCGTTCCTGCGGGAAGAGGATTCTTTGTCAAGGCCAACGCTACGAATCAGTCCGTCACCTTGAACAGTGGCAGCCGCCGAGATAGCCAACAGGAAGAAGGACAATACCTTTGCATCGACATCGATGGTGACAAAGTCTACGTGAAGCAAAACGAAGGCATCAGCATGCCTTTGTTCAGCCTGAATGGAAAGCGTCAAAGCCTATCGCTGAAGCACGAAGGCAAGCCCTACGTGATGCTCGTCCGCAACGAGGCCACTGAAATGCCACTGAACTACAAAGCACGCACCAACGGCACTCGCACCCTCAGCGTCAGTCTCAACAATGCGAACTTGGATTATCTCCACCTCATCGATAACCTCACGGGCGCCGACATCGACCTGTTGCAAACGCCCGAATACCGCTTCACCGCCAGGACGAAAGACTACGCCTCGCGGTTCAGATTGTTGTTCGCCGACAGTGCTTCTTCAGGCACAGAGGCTGCGGAGACCTTCGCCTACTACAACGGCAGCGAATGGGTCACTGCCAACAACGACAACGCCACGTTGCAGGTTGTCGACATGATGGGGCGCATCATCATCAGTAGAGACGACGTACACTCCATCTCTACAAACGGAATGGCACCCGGACTGTATGTCCTCCGCCTCATCAGTGGCAACGATGTAAAGGTTCAAAAAATCTTGGTGAAGTAAGTTCTGTAGAGAGACGATAAAAAACAGGCAGGGGTGTCAACCTCTGCCTGTTTTTATAATCATTCCGCCATCAAATCCGCCATTGTAAAACAACCGTGTTTCCCGACAAGAAATTCAGCGGCAGCGAGGGCACCTTGGGCCAAGCCCTGCCGGCTGAAAGCCTCATGAGTGATTGTGATTTTGTCGGCCGACGACTCAGCACTCACGCTATGGATGCCAAACACCTCACCCTCACGCTTCACATTGATAAACAAAGTGCGCTCGGCGGGCGCGTCGATACTCCAGCGGTTGTATTCGCTGTTGACAGCCATAATGTCTTTGGCCAGCTTCACGGCGGTTCCGCTCGGCTTGTCAAGCTTGTGGATATGGTGCGTTTCCGAAAGTGACAGCTGGTAACCGTACCGCTCGGCAAGACGTGCCAACTGCTTGTTGAGCAAAAACATGATGTTCATCCCGATGCTGAAGTTGGGCGCAGTGAAGAGGCTCTGTCCTTCAGCCAAACAACGAGACTTGACCTCCTCGAAATGGTCTTGCCACGCCGTGGTACCGACGACAATCGGGATATGCAAGTCGAAGCAGCGGTGGATGTTGGCCACCACTTGATCGGGCTGGCTAAACTCGATGGCGACGTTAGCTTGTTTCAGCAAGTCGAGGCGTTCTTCCCATTCTTGCGCGTTGTCGATGGTGACAACGACTTCATGCTGGCGGGCGAGAGCGGCTTTCTCCACCTCGTGGCCCATTTTTCCGTATCCGATTAAAGCAATTTTCATGGCTGTTTTTTTGTCACAAAACCTTCAAAACTCACAAAACCTCTTTTCGGTTTTTGGGAAACCTGCCAACCGGCAGTTTCCCGGCGGCTGCACGGTTGTGCCAGCCGCAGCACCTTGTTTAAAAGATTGTTTTGCATTGTTTTGTAGGTTTTGTGGAAAATTAAAAATTCAGTTGAAAAGACAATCCGACTTGGGCATATTGCGGCAACTTCAGTTCTTGCGGCTGATACGGTCGCAGATAAGGATCGACGCTGAAGCTGAGGTCGTCGCTGATGTCGTAGGTATAGAGGTGCCCGTCCACGCAGGCATCCAGGATATTGAGCCCGTACCAAGCCACGGTGATTATGGTAAACAACTCAAAATCACGTCGATACGATTCCTTGTAAGTCTGTAGCTGACTGCTGGAATAATGCACTGCAAGTTGGGCGGCTTGTTCACTCACTTCGGTGAGGTCGCCCGTGCTGTATTCATAAGCTTCCAGATAGAGGCGGTAGTTGGAGTAATTGCTGTAGACCATGTAGCCGAGGCCGCCAAAACCGGCATAGACGATAGGCACCTTCCACCATTTTCCATTGTACACCTGACCCAATCCAGGGAGGCAGGCCGACATGATGGTGGCTGCTGTCGGACTATGGGATTTCTTTTTCTTTTTTGTCGATTTGGAGCTTCTTACAACGGTATCGGCTGTAATTTGGGTATTACCCACCGTGTCAAACACCACAACTTGCGCTTCGGCCTTTTGAAAACCGATGAGCGCAACCAAGCCGATGAGAAGCAAGAAGCGGCGCCACATCGTCACTTGTTGTTGAACAGTTCCATGATGCGGTCGAACTCGGCCTCGTCCTTGAAGTCGATGACGACGCTGCCTTGGCCCTTGATGTTGCGTTTCACCTTTACCTTGGTGTTGAGGGTTTGCGACAGCGTCTTGATTTTGCTCTTGAAATGCTCAGGCAAGAAGTTGGTCTGCTTGCGTTCCCTGCCGCTGTTCTTGGCTTTGTCGGCCAATTCCTCGGTCTGGCGCACATTCATTTCTTCCATGATGATCTGCTGCAAGAGCTTGAGTTGTTCCTCCTTGTCGCTGATATTGATGAGGGCGCGGGCGTGCCCCATGCTGATGTGGCCATCGCGGATAGCAATTTGCACCTCGGCAGGCAACTTCAACAGTCTCAAGAAGTTGGCTACGGCACTGCGGCTCTTGCCGACCTTATCGCTCACTTCCTCCTGAGTCATGCCACACTCGTCGATGAGACGCTGGTAGGAAATGGCCACTTCGATGGCATTAAGGTTTTCACGATGGATGTTCTCGATGAGGGCGAGTTCAAGCATTTGCTCGTCGTTGGCCACGCGGATGAAGACAGGAATCGTCTTGAGTCCAGCCATCTTAGAGGCCCTCAAACGGCGTTCACCAGAGATAAGTTGGTATTTGTTGTAGCCCAATTTCCTGACCGTAACAGGCTGAATCACACCTTGTTCTCTGATAGACTGAGCCAATTCACGCAAGGCCGTCTCGTCAAACTCGGTTCTGGGTTGGAAGGGGTTGGTCTCGATGAGATTGACATCGATTTCAGCGATGGCACCAGCCACGTAATTGCCGCTGATGTCCTTGCTGGTGATGTCGGTTTCGGGGCTTTGCAGTATGGCGTCGAGGCCGCGGCCCAAGGCTCTCTTGTTCTTGTCAGGCATGGTCAGGCGTTTTGGGTTGTGATGTGGTTCTTTTCAAGGATCTCGCGGGCGAGGTTGAGGTAGTTGATGGCCCCTGTGCTGCCCGCGTCGTGCATGATGATGGTCTTGCCGAAACTAGGGGCCTCGCTCAGACGCGTGTTGCGGTTGATGATGGTGTTGAAGACCATATCCTGGAAGTGCATTTTCACCTCTTCCACCACCTGTTTCGAGAGGCGCAGACGCGTGTCGAACATGGTGAGCAGAATGCCTTCGATGTCCAAGTCAGGATTGAGTCGGGTTTGGACTATCTTAATGGTATTCAACAATTTGCCAAGACCTTCAAGGGCAAAATACTCGCATTGCACAGGGATGATGACCGAGTCGGCAGCGGTGAGTGAGTTGACGGTGACCAGCCCCAATGACGGTGAGCAGTCGATGATGATGAAGTCGTATTCATCCTTGAAAGGCGCAAGAGCCTTCCGCATCATCTGTTCACGCTCAGGCAGATTAATCATCTCGATTTCAGCACCAACGAGGTCGATGTGCGCCGGCAGCAAAAAGAGGTTCGGCGTCTCCGTCTCCACGATGACGGTCTTTGGGTCCACCTCGTCGATGATACACTCATAAATGCTGGTTTCCACGGTTTTAGGGTCGATGCCCACACCCGAAGTAGCGTTAGCCTGCGGGTCGGCGTCGATAAGGAGCGTTTTGTGCTCCAACACGGCCAAGCTGGCCGAAAGGTTGATGGCAGTGGTGGTCTTGCCCACGCCACCTTTCTGATTTGCAATCGCTATGATCTTGCCCATTTCAATCTGTTTTACGCTACAAAATTACGCCAAAACCCTTGAAATATTGCAGTTTCAACGGGAAAGTTATCAACACTATGACGTTTTGTTGATAAATTTTCCCGCACAACAAAAAAAGGCCACGACTACGCGTGGCCTCCTTGTCAAAAAATCAACTATAACTTACTTGTCAAGGCTGTCAAACCACTTATCAATTGCGCTGTCAATCGCGCTATGGGGTTTCTCGGCATCCACATTGTCGTAACGGCGCGGAGTCGGCTCCGGCTCGTCATAGTAGTCGGCGGGATATTCTCCCGTCTCCACGAAATTGATGGCATCGTTCAAACCCTTGGATACCTTCTCAAAGTCTTCCTTGTAGAGGAAAATCTTGTGCTTCTCATAGAAGAATTGGTTCAACTGGTCATCGAAACGACGCTTGCTTTCGGTTATGGTGATGTACTTTTCGTCATTTTTCGTGGCTTTCACATCGAAAAAATACGTCCTCTTTCCTGCTTTGACGGCCTTCGAGAACAGACCGTCCTTTTCCTTCATTTCTTTGTCTTCCATCATGTCTTTCAATAATTTGATGTCTAATTCTTGTTCTTTGTTGGTTGAAAAAGTGGGGCAAAAGTAGGAAATTTTTGGATTGCCGAGCGAATTATGTGTTATTTTTGCATTCAAAAATCACAAACAGTATGGAACTGAACCTGAAACGCCCCATCGCCTTTTTCGACCTTGAAACGACCGGCCTCAACACTTCACACGACCGCATTGTGGAGATGAGCGTGCTGAAACTTAATGTGAACGGCGAGGAAGAACAGCGTGTTTGGCTGCTCAATCCTGAAATGCCGATTTCGGAGGAGTCCTCTTCGGTGCACGGCTACACCAACGAAATGGTGACCGACAAACCGACATTCCGCGAAAAGGCCAAGGAAATTGCCCTATTCATCGGCAACGCCGACCTCGCGGGCTACAACATCCTGAAGTTCGACCTGCCCGTTTTGATGGAAGAGTTTCTCCGCGTCGACTACGACTTCAACCTCAAAGACCGCCATTTCATCGACGTGATGAACATCTACATGAAGATGGAGCCGCGCACGCTGAAGGGAGCCTATCGTTATTTCTGTCACGCCGAACTGGAGGGCGCGCATGGTGCCATGACCGATACTCGTGCCACCTACGATGTACTTCGTGCCATGCTCGACCATTACCAAGGCGTTGATTATGAAGACGCAAGGGGCAACCGGTCACAAGGACCTACCAATAATATGGAACAATTGGCCGAGTTTTCGGCACACCACAAGAACGCCGACCTCTCCGGACAAATCATCTTCGACGAGGAAGGCAAAGAGGTCTTCATGTTCGGCAAGTACAAAGGCCAGCGTGTGGAAGACATCTTCCGCAAGGAACCTGCCTATTACGACTGGATCATGAAAAACGACTTCCCGCGTTACACGAAAAAGGTAGTGACGGCCATCCGCCTGCGCATGGGTGGAAAGATGGTAAAACACTGAAAATCATGAAGATTATCTGCATAGGGCGAAACTATCTGGCACACATCAAAGAACTCGACAACGACCTGCCGAAGGAGCCGATGTTTTTCATGAAGCCCGAAACGGCGTTGTTGCCAGCGGGCGAACCGTTCCCTTATCCCGACTTCAGCAAGGAAGTCCACTACGAGACAGAATTGGTGCTACATATCTGCAAATCAGGGAGAAACATTGCAGAATCACAGGCTTTTGAATATTATGATGCCCTCACCGTCGGCATCGATTTCACCGCCCGCGACCTGCAAAGCCAATGCAAGGCCAAAGGCCATCCATGGGAAATTGCCAAGGCTTTCGACTATTCCGCACCGATGGGCAGCTTCAAGAAAATCAGCGCATTGAAAAATCCTTCTGACATCTCCTTCGGGATGAAGCTCAACGGCGAATGGAAGCAGCAAGGCCACAGCCGCGATATGATTTTCAGCTTCGACCGCATCATTTCCCATGTTTCATGTTTTGTCACACTCCAAGAAGGCGACCTTGTTTTTACGGGCACGCCCCAGGGGGTTGGTGAGGTGCATGTGGGGGATGTTTTGGAACTGTTTTTGGAAGGGGAAATGGTGTTTGGTCTTGAAGTGGTCTGAAAAAGTAGTATATTTGCAGCACAAAACACATTAGAGATGAGCACACAAACACAAACAATGGTTCAAATCATTGCCAACTATTTCAAAACGCAACCTGTCCTCAAGGCTTGGCTTTTCGGCTCTTTTGCGAGAGGTGAAGAAAAGCCTTGGAGCGATTTGGACATACTCGTTCAATATGACCGGAGCCAATCCATCGGATTACTGAAAATTGCTGGGATGCAGCTTGACCTCGAAGATTTGTTGGGTCGCGAGGTCGACCTTGTTGAAAACGGGACACTTCGTCCGTGGGCCATAGAGAGTGTGAACAGAGAAAAACAACTTATTTATGAGAGAGCATAGCAGAGACAAAGGCCGGTTAGAGGATATCAGACAATATGCGTTGAACGTTGAACAGATTCTAGATGGGGTTATATTCGATGAGTTTGTTCGTGACATCCGAATCTATTATTCTGTAATGAAGAATATAGAAGTTATTGGAGAAGCTGCCAACATGTTAACTAAAGACTTCAAAGAACAGCATACAGAATTGCCTTGGCGACAAATCGTCAAAATGCGCAATGTGTTGGTTCACGGTTACGCACAAGTGAGTGATGCCGACTTGTGGGATACGGCCTACAATGACATCAAACCTTTGCGTATGCAAATCGAGCAATATCTCGCTGAAATAGATTGGAATGCGTGGAAAAATGTTGAAAACACATTTTCTGAAATGGACAATACCTTATATAACAATGCAATACAGACAGCACGCAAAATGAAAGCGAAAGGCTTTGCTGTTGCTGACATCGCTGAAATCACGGGACTTTCCCTCGAGGAAATAAACAAATTGTGATTTATTATTAATTGTAAATCAATTTATTATGAAAAAAATACTCATCATCGCCCTCCTCACAGCGACCCTAAAACTCTCCGCCCAGCCCCTATGGATGCGCGACAACGTGATTTCGCCTCAAGGCGACAAAATTGCCTTTTGCTATAAAGGCGACGTGTATGTGGTGAACGCCAACGGCGGTAAAGCCTTGCAAATCACCACGAACAGCTCTTACGAGACCTCGCCCGTTTGGTCGCCGGACGGTAAACAAATCGCCTTCGCCTCCGACCGCAATGGCAACTTCGACATCTATGTTGTGGCTGCCGAGGGCGGCGTGGCCCGGCGCGTTACGACTAACTCCGCTACTGAAATGCCATTGGCTTTCTCCCTTGACGGCAAAGAAATCTATTTCTCCGCCCAAGTGATGAAAGGAGCTGAGAATGTGCAGTTTGCCGCCGGATGGATTACAGAATTATATAAGGTGAGCGTCAATGGTGGTCGACCTGAACAAGTGGTGGCCGTGCCCGTGTGCAGCATGTCGTTCGACAAGGACGGCAAGTCGTTCCTTTATTACGACCGCAAGGGCAGCGAGAACATTTGGCGCAAGCATCACACCTCGTCCGTGGCGCGCGATGTGGTGTACTACAATGCCAAGAAAAAGACGCATACCATCCTCACAACCAATGTCGGAGAAGACCGTGACCCGCGTTATCTGAATAATTATCAAGATGTTGTGTTTTTGAGCGAACGCAATGGTGGTAGTTTCAATGTTTACAAGGCACCCGCCAACAACCTCGAAAACGCGGTCAAAGTGACGGACTTCAAGACGCACCCCGTGCGCTTCTTGAGTGTGGCCAACAACGGCCTTTTGTGCTACGGATACATGGGCGAAATCTACACACAACGCATTGGCAATGAGCCACAAAAGGTAAACATCGAAATTGTCAACGACCAAGAATCGGAACAGTTGGTAAAGCAAGACTTCAAGGGTGCGGGCAGCTTCGACTTGAGCGATGATGGTAAGCTGATTGCCTTCGTTTCGCGCGGCGAAGTCTTTGTCACGGGCGTGGACGAATACGCCACCACCAAGCAAATCACGCACACGCCGCAGGCTGAGCGCAGCCCTTCCTTCTCAAAGGATGGCCGCACGCTGGTCTATGCCTCGGAGCGTGATGGCTATTGGAACCTCTACCAAGCCACCATCGTGCGCAAGGAAGACTACAACTTCGCCTACGCCACCCTAATCGACGAGAAGCCGCTGTTCGACAACGACGGCATCGAGCGCAGCAATCCCGACTATTCGCCTGATGGAAAGGAAATCGCCTTTATCGAGAATCGCAATATCTTGAAAGTCTACAATATAGACTCCAAGGAAGTACGCCAGATTACCGATGGCACACAGCATTACGGCAGCATAGACTATGAATGGTCGCCGGACGGCAAATGGTTTGCCGTGACCCTGATTACCCACATGCGCGACCCCTATTCCGATGTCGCCATCGTGTCGGCCAGCGGCGACAAGAAAATGTACAACATCACCGAGAGTGCCTACTTTGACGACGACCCGCAATGGGTTTTGGATGGCAATGCAATTATCTACAATTCAGATAGGTATGGCATGCGATCTCATGCCTCATGGGGCAGTCAAAGGGATGCCTTCATCGCTTTCTTGAACCAAGAAGCTTACGACAAGTTCCGCCTCAGCAAAGAAGAATACGCCCTGCTGAAAGAGACTGAAAAGAGCAGCAAAGACGCCAAGAAAGACGAGCCGAAGAAGGACGAAAAGAGCGACAAGAAAAAAGGCAACAAAGACGAAAAAAAGGACGAGAAAGAGGATAAACCTAAAGAAGACAAGAAGATAGAAGTGGACTTGGAGCATTTGCAAGACCGTGTCATCCGTCTGACACCCATGTCGTCGAACCTGAGCGGCATGGCTCTTTCCAACGATGGCGAGAAGTTCTACTTCATGACCTCGTTCGAGAAGGGCTACGACCTTTGGGAACTCGACGTACGCGAAAAGTCGATGAAGATTTTGAAGAAGATGGGACAAGGCGGTGCGCGTTTGGCCATGAAGGACGACAACATTTTCCTGCTTTCGGGCGGCAACCTGCAAAAAGTGGACAAGGGCGGCAAATCGACGTCAATCAAATACGATGCCACCATGGAACTCGACCTCGCCGCCGAGCGTGAGTACATGTTCAACCATGTGTTCCTGCAAACCGAGAAGCGTTTCTTCATGAAAGACCATCACGGCGTTGACCTTGAGATGATGAAGGAGGCTTATCGCCCGTTTTTGGCGCACATCAACAACAATTACGACTTCTCTGAAATGCTGAGTGAGATTTTGGGTGAATTGAACGTGTCGCATACAGGTTCGGGCTACCGTCCTTCAAGCAAGGGCGATGCCACGGCAGAGTTTGGCGTTCTCTTAGACCTCGACTACAAGGGTGATGGCCTGAAAATCGACGAGGTGGTGGAAGGCGGCCCCTTCGACAAGAAAAACTCAAAGGTAAAAGCGGGTTGCATCATCCAAAAGATTGACGGCGTGGAGATTACGAAAGCCATGGACTATTATCCCCTGCTGAACAACAAGAGTGGCAAGACCGTCCTCGTGACACTTTCCGACGGCGGAAAGACTTGGGAAGAGACCGTGAAGCCCATCAGCCACGGCGCAATGAACGAACTGCTTTACGACCGTTGGGTGAAGCACAACGAAGAGACCGTGAAAAAGTTGTCGAACGGGCGTTTGGGCTATGTCCACATCCGCAGCATGGGTGACGCGAGCTACCGCGATGTATATTCGCAAATTCTTGGCAAGTACAACCTTTGCGACGGCATCGTCATCGACACGCGCTTCAACGGCGGCGGTCGCCTGCACGAGGACATCGAAATCCTCTTCAGTGGTGAGAA
Organism: uncultured Bacteroidales bacterium; assembly: GCA_947305795.1. GTDB lineage: Bacteria > Bacteroidota > Bacteroidia > Bacteroidales > F082 > Limimorpha. The sequence goes on from CAMZEK010000005.1 coordinate 75,630, forward strand.
ATACCTCGAACAGGTCATCAACGACAGCGTGGCTTGCGTGATGCCTTCGCGGCGCTACAACAAGCCCTCGGTGATGATTATCGGCGAGGCCAACTACAGCAACGCGCACGGCACACCGTGGGTCTACAAGTACAAAAAGATGGGGTGCCTCGTCGGAATGCCCGTGCCTGGCACCATGTCGAGTGTGACTTGGGAAACGCTGCAAGATCCGTCATTGTATTTCGGCCTGCCCGTGGTCGGCTATCGCACTGAACAAGGCAATTGGTTGGAAAACACCCAGTTGGAGCCTGATGTCAAAGTGCGTAACACACCTGAGAAGATGGCGAAAGGCGAAGATGAACAGTTGGAAGCCGCCGTCAGAGAACTGCTAAAGGAAGTGAAAGATTTCCATTATTGGGGGAAATAAGGTTGTAGGGCTGTCGTATTACGGCAACCGCACATGCCATAAAATGCGTCTGCCACGGTGTGACAGTCTTATAAACTAATGTACAATTTTAGCACGATTCTTGCGTTTCATTGGGGAAAACGGGATCCTCATGCACAAGTATGTTCACCTCTTAGTATTATTGCTCCTCACCGTGTCGGCCTCGGCGCAAACCGACAACTGGTTCACCGTGCGGCATTCTTGGGACTGCAATGGGAAAAACTATTCCATTGAACTGGAAATCAGCGAGGAACTATATGACTATTACCAAAACGAGCGCGAGCATTTGGCCTATCATTACAAGATTGAGGACGCTGAAACGCCCGTCAATTTCTACAGCTTTATCCTCTCCGACTACGACCGACCTTTCATCCGCGAACTGGCTGACCGCTTTTCCGAACGGGCCTTCACGGACTTCGACAAAGTGAATCTCGCCATGACCATCGTGCAGTCGTTTCCTTACGCCTACGACAACGACTCAAAAGGCGAAGAGGAGTACGTGCGCTATCCCATCGAGACGCTGGTGGACGGCAGCGGCGACTGCGAGGACAAGGTGGCTCTGCTTGCAGCCATTTTGCACGAGATGGACATCGATTTCATCCTGCTTTCGTTGCCTGAGCATCTGGCTTTGGCGGTGCACTGCGATGGCGTGAAGGCGGAACGCTACATCCAGTTTCGGAATAGGAAGTATTACTACATCGAGACCACGATGGAAGGCTGGCAAATCGGGCAAGTGCCGCCCGACTACGCCTTCACGGAGGTGGAAGTCTATCCCTGCGAAGCTACGCCTACCCTATTAATAAAGGAGATGCAGTTCGAATCGGAGGCGACACCCGTGTACGAGAAAGCTGACTGCACCTTTCGCGTCGAATTGCACAACTTGGGTCCAGGCAGGGCGACAGGGCTTCAACTCCACATTTGGATTTACGAAGGAACGCTCAACAACGCAAGGGTGATTACCGAGGAACTTTTTGACCTCGACGACCTTCCCGAAGGCATCCGCCGCACAGAGACATTGCCCTTCCGAAGCTTCATCAAGGAAAACGCCAAGCTCTATATCGAACTCACCGGCGACGACATCGAGACACAGCATTTCGAGCTGTCGCTGAACTACAGCAAAGTAAAGGCTTATTGAGATCATTGCCCCGCGCTCATACTATTGAACAACCGCCAACTTTTTTGAAAAAAAACGATCTTTCCTCTTGCGCCTTTCATTTTTTGGTTATATTTGCAGCGCATTTTATGCCTTGGTAAACTCAACACAATTAACCTAATACTAACTAAAACTTCAACAAAATGAAAAAAGTATCTTTACTCATTGCGATGATTGCCTTCGTATTTGGCAATGCTTTCGCACAGTCGCTGTACTTTGATTTCAACGACTGTCCCGCAGGCGCTAAAATAGCGCAAACCCTTGGCGATCCCTGGACAACTTGGTCAAATGCACCTGGCGGTAATGAAGACGGTGTCTTTGCCGAAGCAGGTGGCACCATGGCTGCCCACTTCACCTTTGGCAACGACCAAGTCCTGAAACTTGGCGGCATCGAGACGGGCGTTTTCGACCTCGTTTTTGACGCTTTCGTTCCGAATGGCAAGAACGGTTACTTCAATGTGTTGCACCACTTTGCTGGTGGTGGTTCCACTTGGGCTATGCAGGTTTATCTCTGCTGCACCAATGATGGTCAGAACACTACGGCTTTCGGCGAAGGCTTGGGCACTGTTCACGCTGGTAGCAATGGCACTGTTGAAATCCCTTGCGTCTATGATCAATGGATGCAGTACAGAGTCCACATCGACATGGACCAAGACTTGGCCACTCTTTACTGGAACATCGCTGGCCAACCCGAGCAGGAAATGTGCTCATGGCAATGGAGCTTGGACAGCTTCGGTGAGAACACCGTTGGCCGTACCCTTGATGCCATGGATTTCTATCCTCCTGAGAATGCAGCCACTTCTGAGTTTTACATCGACAACATCGGTATCATCAGTGGCGCTGACGACCAAGTGCTGATTGACGACGATTTTGAAGCCTATCCTCTTGGTGGCAAGATTGCCCAAAGCGCTATTGATATGGGAATCGATTGGTGGACCACATGGACCAACAACCCAGGCAGCAACGAAGACGGCATTATCGCTGAAGCTGGCGGCACCCAGTGCGGCTACATTTCTGGCTCCAACGACAACGTCCTCCTTCTCGGTGGTCAGGAATCTGGTGCCTACGACCTTGAGTTCGCCATTTTCTGCGACGAAGGCAAGTATGGTTACTTCAACATCCTTCACGAGTTCAATGGCGGCGGTTCCACATGGGCCATGCAGGCTTACCTGAATGCAACAAACGATGGAAGCACAAGTTCAACTACCTATTCTGTTGGCCATGGTACCGTCCACGCTGGTGCCAATAGCAATGGTGACATCCCGGCAGTCGTGAACGAGTGGATGTTCTTCAGAATTCACGTTGACTGCGACCTTGACGTTGCAGAACTCTTCTATCGTTCCGAGACAACACATCCTACAGAGACTTCAATCGTAAGCTGGCAGTGGAGTTTGGACAGCTTCGGTGAGAACGTGGTGGGCCGTAAGATGGATGCCATGGATTTCTATGCACCTCATGCTACACTCGGTTGCTACTATCTTGACAACTTCAGATACACCAGAATCGGCCAGGAAACTGCCGCTTCGCTGGAATTCGACACCGACGAAATCTTTGTTGAACTCATGGAAGACGATGCCAATTCTGTCGACATCGAAATCAGCAATGAAAATGGTACTTCCATCGGTGACTGGACTGCATGGATTGACTTTGGCATGAGCGCTGGTGGTTCTAGCACTTCACAAATCAATTATGACGTTGAGCCGAACGATGAATCTTCGTTTGTCGGCTTCAGCTGGGAAGAACCCACTTTGGTTGAAGTTGCCGCCATGTTCCCTGGCGCCTCTTACGCTGGCGCTGCTATGGGTTGCCAAATCGTGAGCGCCCAGTATTTCATCGTTCCCACCACTTCCGGCTTTGGCATTGAACCTGGCACCGACCTCACCTTCCGTATCTATGGTCAAGGCATGAACGGTCAACCTGGCGAAGTCCTGGCTGAGAAAGTCGTTCCTTATGCCCAAATCAACCAAGAGGATTGGACGGTTGCCACCTTCGACACCCCTGTCGATTTGACTGGCTTCAATGTTTGGGTGACCGCTGAATTCACTCAAGCTGTGGATGGTTATGCTATGTCTTTTGATGGTATGTCATACCTGCCCAATAGCGGCTTCTATCGTACCAACGGCGGCGGTGCCTTCAATTCACTCGGACCCGACAATTTGAGCAGCGACTATGGTTGCCTCCATCTGCGCGCCAACATCCAAGGCAATCCTGTTCCTTCAACTTGGGCTACCTTGAGCAAGCCTGAAGGCTCCATTGCCATCGGTGATACCGACGTCGTCACGGTCAACTTCAACTCCATTGGCTTCAACGACCAGTCCGAACTGGAAGCTAATGTCATCTTCAAGACCAACGATCCTAATAATGAAGAGTATCTTATCCCGATTCACCTGAAGATTGACTACACTGCGGTCGAAGAAAATGGTATGCAGCAATTGGCTAAGATTTATCCTAACCCTGCCACCACCAATGTCACCCTCACTGGTGAGAACCTGAACACTGTGGCCATCTACAACGTGTCGGGTCAGTTGGTTCGCATCGTGAAGTTGGACAGCGCAATCAACAACATCGATATGAATGTGGAGGCTGGTGTTTACTTCTTCAGCATCTACGACAACAACGGCAACAACAGCGTACAGCGTGTTGTCATCACCAAGTAATATTCCCCATTCGGAATAAATGAAAAAAACCGCCTCATTTGGGGCGGTTTTTTCATTTACCAAAGAACTCCTCCTTGAAATTCACGAAATAGACCCGCTGCTGCGCTCGAGTCAGGGCGGTGTAAATCCAACGCAAGTCCTCCAACTCCAAGGCATCCTTTTGGTTGAATGAAGAATCTATGAAGACCGTGTTCCATTGGCCACCTTGTGTCTTGTGACAGGTCAGCGCGTAGGCAAACTTCACCTGCAAAGCGTTGAACCACGGATTCTTGCGCATTTCCTTGTAGCGTTCTCTTCGATTCGGAATGTCCATATAGTCCTCCTCAATGGCTTGAAACAGCCTATGGTTTTCGTCTTCCGTCAGCGAGGCGCTGTTGCTGTAAAGTGTGTCCAAAAGAATCTTCGCCTCCAGATTGGGCGCATCGGGATAATCAACAAAGTTGAGTTCTACATCAGCGAAACGAAAGCCGTACATTTCTTCGAACCGCTTGATTTTTCTAAGTTCAGCCATGTCGCCGTTCGCGATAAAACTGATATTGGAATTGCCTTCAGCCCAATGGTAATTGTTTTTTACCACCATCAAGCGGTCGCTGGTAGCCAACTCCCCTTCAATGTTGAGAATGCGCCCACGGATAGCTTGGTTGAACAGGTTAGCCCGCTTGTTCGATTTGCACACGATGACGGCTTCATTATCTGCATTTTCAGAAAAGACACGATAAAGCAACTCTTCAAACACCTCAGGTTCAATTCTTTGAATATCGTCAAACCCCTCAAGGGTGAAGATAGGCAGGTCGTAAGAAGACCGTTGTTCCTTTATACGCTCCCTGATTGTTGTGGCGTTGTAGAGGATCCCCGATGCCAAGGCCTGACGCTTCACTTCAGTGAGTTCATAGGTCGCCACAGTGACGGGGAACTCGGCTTTCAGATACTCGCAGTCCAAGGCAGGACTCTCACTGCTTTCAACGGGTGGCAGCTGTGCCGTGTCGCCGATGAGGAGCAAGCGGCAATTCTCGCCGCTGAAAACATACTCCAGCAAGTCATCCAAAAGGCTTTTACTCCCAAATTCGCGCTGTTCGCCAATCATGGAAGCCTCGTCAACGATGAACAATGTGTTTTTGCTTTTGTTCTCCGCTCGCGTGATACGGAAGCTGCCATCAGGAAAGGCTTGGGCTTGATAAATGCGGCGGTGTATCGTGGAAGCGTCCTTTTGCGTATAACTACTCAACACTTTGGCCGCCCTACCCGTCGGAGCGAGAAGGACATGCCTCATTCCCAACATGGGCAACATCTTTACCAATACTCTGACCAAAGTGGTCTTGCCCGTTCCAGCATAGCCTCTGAGGATGTAAGTGGGATTGGATCTTTCCGAAAGCAGAAAAGCCGAAAGATGACGCAACGCAATGGCTTGTCCTTCGGTTGGCTCAAAGCCGAAACTTTGGAGCAGCATCTGATATAAGTCGTTGCGGCTCAACATATTGTGTTAGAATGGATAACCGATGCCCACGTTCAATCTGAAATTGTCCCCTTTCCCAAAACGCCAATAACTGCCTTCACTATTGGGGAACGGATTGCGCATGGCGTAGGCCAAATCGACACGGAGAATGAGGAACGAGACATCAATGCGCAGACCAAAGCCCGCATCCATAGCGATTTGTTTGTAGAACTCTCCGAACCTAAACTCAGAATACGGCGTCATAAAATTAGGATTATAGGTCCATACGTTGCCTGCATCGAAAAAGACGGCACCATTAATGACGTTATAAAGAGGAAAACGGAGCTCGGCATTCAGTTCCAACTGCATGTCTCCAATGCATTCCATATCGCTCATAGACGCATCGAAACCACCTGGTCCTACGCCATGGTAAGTCCAGCCACGCAGACTGTTGGCACCTCCCGCATAGAAACTGCGCTCAAAGGGCAAGTCTTCAGAGTTGCCGTAAGGAATGCCAAGACCGATAAACTGCCTGAAAACCAACCATGTATCATGACCAAGGTCGAGATGCTCACGCAAATCGAAACAAGTCCTGACATATTGTGAATAGCGGATGCCAAAAAGGTTATAGTGTCCGTTGTCCTCGGTCATCAGCTTGGTCTTATTGAACAAGGAAAGCAGATTTCCGCTCGATTCCAAGTCAGCCCTAAGGTAAATGAAACTGCCTTCTTTATTGATGTTTTGTGTGTTGTAAATCAATGAATAGCGCGTCCCAAGGATGAGATGACTGGTGTATTGGTTTTTCTTGCGTTGATTTGACTCCGCGTCAAGGAAGGCCTGGAATGTGGAGTCGATATTGTCGATTTTCACGCCGTTGACATAGACTGGCATGAATGTGTGCTTCATGCGGTAACTGCTCTTCCAGTCATAGCCAAACGAAGCCGAGGAAATGTAGCGCGAATAGTAATACCTGATTTGCATATTATAACCCAAGCCAATGGTCGTGGTGGGCTGATAATCTCTCGCTATGTTACGCAAATGGATGGGACTCAAGAATTTGGGGAAAGTCAAACTAGTAGTAACACCAAATTCTCTAGTATTGAACTTTTTAGATTGGCTTTCGCTACCATTCAAACTGATCAGTTTTTGGGCTTCAAGACCACCCCTGATGCCAAATTGGAAGGTTTCCGCCCCATGAAAAATGTTCTTATTGGTGTATGACAAGCTTCCCTTGACACCCAAATCACCGTCTGAGTTGGTAGCTTCGGTCTGAAGGGTGACGGAATGCACGTCGTTTTGCTGCATGGTGATTTTGCAATCAAGCAGGTTAAGCGAGTCATTGCTGTTGGGCACTGTGTCAAACTCAATGTTCACATTGCCAAACAGCCTGAAATTGTTGAGGTTTTGGTAGGTTCCCGTAACGCTTCGTAGGTTGTAAGGCATCCTCTGCATGATTTGGATGGAGCGTGAGAAAGTCTTGGGCTTCACATTCTGTTTACCGAAATAATAGAAATCCAAAGTGTTGAGCATGTTTCTCCGCCCTACCCTCATAGTCAACGAGGCAGAATCGCTGGGACGGTCGTGTATCCGGAACAAAGAAAAGTTAGGATAAATGCTGATGCGATTGATGTAATATCGTTTGTGGGAAAGTGGCTCTTTCGAAACATGCATCGTAACGGAGAGGCTGTGGTTGAGGAAGTTACTGTCCACTTCGAAGGTAATGTCGTTACGGCTGAAATAGTAATAGCCTGAGTTTCTGAGTCTCTCGGTCATCATATCGCGGTCGTCACCAAGCAAAAACTCGTTGTAGATATCGCCTTCCTGGAGGGTAAATCTCGATTTGTCACGCATAAGATAGACTCTCATGAGACTGTCCTCAACGACGTATTCCATCTTGTTGACACGGTAGGGCTCTGTGGGCGTGACAAAATATTTCACCTTAGCTCTTTTCCGTCTGGTACTCACTTCGTGACGCACCTTCGAATGGAAATAACCGACTTTGTTCAGATAACGCATCATCTGCTCAGCAGAACGGTTAGCTTCCGACTTCTCATAATAAACCGGCTCTCTTCCAAACTTTTCATTTATCCATTTCCAGATCTTGCTGTTGGGCCTTCTCTCCGACTTGTAGTAAATCCAAGTGGGCACATTGGTCTGAAGAGAGTTTTTGTACGGCTTCTGCACAATGTATGACGAAAGTTTCGATTTGCTGATTTCTGTTTTCTTTTTCTCAATAACCACGGTATTGCTCTTCACCAAATATTTCCCTTCCGGCACAAAGCGGTTGATGTTGCATGAACTCAACACAATGCAAACTAGTGCCAAAAAGATGATATGAAGCCTCTTACCTTGCAAAACGGGTGATATTTGGCGCAAAGGTAACAATAAATCTGTTACACTACTTCGGCCACGGTGAAATTGCTGCCGCCGATGAAAACCACATCGCCGAAATGGGCGTTGTTGACCGCCGAACGATAAGCGTGACTTACGGATTCATAAACCTGGCCGCGAAGCCCCATGTCGAAAGCCTTCTCAGCCAAAATGTTGGCATCCAGGCCCCTGGGAATATCGGCCTTGCAGAAATAATACTCGCAATTGTGAGGCAACAGTTGCAAAACACTGTCAATGTCCTTGTCGTTGACCATGCCAAGGACGAAATGCAGCTTATCGTATTGCATTTCAGACAATTGCCGTACCACCTCAGTGATGCCAGCCACATTGTGTCCCGTGTCAGCGATAGTCAGCGGGTCTTTGCAGAGAATTTGCCAACGACCCATCAGGTGGGTGTTTCTGACCACTTTGGCAATGCCGTCGCGGATGTCGTTTTCAGAGAGGTTGAACTTCTCGCGAAGCAAATCCAAAGCACACATTACGGTGGCGAGATTTTTCTGTTGGTAGTTGCCCATCAGCGGAATCTCGAGGGCCTCCGTGTATAGCTCACTGTTTTTCCAAACGTCAAATTTCTGCTCGGTATAAGACTCTATATGGATTTTGTCGCAGTCGAAGATTTGGTCGGCAAAATAGATGGGGCTGTGGCATTCTTGGGCCTTGTCGATGAAGACTTGAGCGGTCTCGGGATGCGTCTCGCCTATGACGACAGGAATGTTCGGCTTGATGATACCAGCCTTCTCGTAGGCGATTTTAGCTCGCGTGTCGCCCAAAAACTTCATGTGGTCGAAGTCGATGTTGGTAATGACGCTCAACTCAGGCGTGATGAGGTTGGTGGAATCCAATCTGCCGCCCATGCCCACCTCAACAATAGCAATGTCAACTTTTTCTTTAGAGAAATAGTCGAAAGCCATACCCACGGTCATCTCGAAGAAGGAAAGTTCCATCGCCTCGAACCTATCTTTGTAAGTGTCAATGAATTGCACCACATTCTCCTCAGGAATCATTTCCCCGTTGATGCGGATGCGTTCGCGAAAATCGCGCAGGTGGGGCGAGGTATAAAGGCCAGTCTTATAGCCTGCTTCTTGAAACACGGAAGCCAGCATGTGGGAAACGGAGCCTTTGCCATTGGTGCCCGCCACGTGCACCGACTTAAAGTCGTTTTGCGGGTTGTTGAGGAGGTCGAGAAGTTGGATGGTGTTGTTCAAGTCAGCCTTGTAAGCGGCGGCTCCAATGCGTTGATACATCGGGAGCTTGTTGAACATCCATTCGAGGGTTTCTTGGTAGGTCATGTTTTGTTTTTAAGGTTCATCCCTACGGGATGTTGGTCACTGATTGATGTTTTTTACCGAGCGAGCATCCCTCTGGGATGCAAAGTTTTCCCGAGGGAAAGCGTTCGGTGGAATTATGTCGTTCAAAGGCTTTGTCGCATCCCATCGGGATGCACCCTGGTTCTTTATTTAATGACAAATGTGTAAGTGATGGTGCCGTGCTGTTCTTCGGGCGCGTCGGCAGCCTCCACAAAGGACGAACGCAATGCGGCTTGAACGGCACGTTGCCGCATCTCACTGTTAATCAATGTAGTGCCTTTGGTAGCCACTTCTGCCCTGACCACTTTCCCTTCCCGATTGACCCATATATCCACCACAATGGTGCCTTCCTCGGTGAAGTCGTCGCTGGGGCGGTGCAACGATTTTGCGCCACGGCCGCCAAGGCTGTAGCCTGGACCGTTGCCCTTGCCGCCATTGCCTTCGTACTGCTTGATGCCGGCCAAACCGTTGGGCTTGCCTTGGTCGCCAGGCTGACCCGTGATGCCTTCCGAGCCACCCGCTTGTGGCGTGTCGCCGCCCTTGAATAAAGCCTTCTGATTCACAGCGGGTTGAGGCTGTTCAACAGGCTTTTCCTCCTTGGGTTTGGTGGCCTTCGGCTTCTCGATGGCAGGGGCTTCTTCGTCATTTTGCGTGAGGTTTTCCTCCTCGCTCTTCTCCTGTTTTTCCTGCGGCGAAGCAGTTTGCGGCACAGCAGGCTTCTCAGGCTGGATGTTGCCCATGCCTTGGTCCATCATGCCCAAATCGACCTCCACGCCTTCTTCACCAGGCAATGGCAAAGGTGTCCTGAAGGCCATCAGGAACAAAATCAGCACAGCCAAGGCGTGAACCAAAATCGTTCCGCCAATCGCTATGCCTTTGTCTTTCTTTTCGTTTTTGTCCATTTCAAAGCCTCCTATTTCTTTGGCGCGGTGGCCAAGATGACCTTGTGGTTATTGTCAGTCGCGTTATTGATTTGGTTCACCGCATCAATTACGTTTACAATGTATTGCACAGGAACAGACTTGTCCGAACGGAGCACCACGGTGGCCTCGCTGTCGACCCCGATTTTGTCGTTGATGAGTTCCATGAGCTGGCTCTCATCGGCGGGCGTTTCGTCAACGAAATAGGTCATTTCCTCGTTGATGTAGACGGTGACGGTCTGCTTGGCCATGGTCTTGCTACTACTCGACGGCAACATGAGCTTGATGGCGTTCGGCGCGACCAAAGTCGAGGTCAACATGAAGAAGATCAACAGCAGAAACACCAAGTCCGACATGGACGAGGAGTTGAACGCCGGTTCTACCTTATTTCTTGCTTTGATAGCCATAACGCACTGATATTTAAGCGGGTTCGTTCAGCACATCCATAAACTCAGTCGCCTTGGCCTCAAGCAGGTTGACGACCTTTTGGATTTTCGTCGTGATGACGGCATGGAAAATGTAAGCGATAATGCCGACAATCAAACCGCCGACGGTGGTCACCATAGCTTCGTAAATGCCCGATGAGAGCAGCTCGATGTCAATGTTGTTGCCTGCCATCGACATGTTGTAGAAGGCACGAATCATTCCCGTCACGGTGCCGAGGAAACCAATCATGGGGGCGGCACTGGCAATCATGGCAAGGATGCTGACGCCCCTCTCCAGTTTCGCAACTTCCAAATTTCCAACGTTTTCGATAGTCGAGTTGATGTCGTTCAACGGGCGTCCAATGCGCGACAGACCTTTTTCAATCATGCGCGAAATGGGAGTGGAATTGCCTCTGCATAAGGCCTTGGCCGAATCGAGTTTGCCGTCTTTCATGTATTCGCGGATGCGGTCCATGAAGCCGTTGTCGTATTTTGTGGCACGCGAAACAGTGATGTAACGCTCAATGAAAATGTAAACCGCGACAATGGAAAGGATGGCCAAGACAATCATAATCCAGCCGCCTTTGGTGGCGAGTTCGAGGATGGAGAGCTTGAATTCGGTGGGTTGTGTTGCGGTTTCTGCCGCTGCTGTTCCTAAATCGTTGACAGCCTGTTGGATTTGAAGGAGATTCATATTGTTTAATTGTTGATTCGTTGATTTGTTTAACTGAAAACTAAGCTATTTATTGCGTCAGCGCATATCAATCACTTCCACATTGGGGTGCGCCTTGGCATCGAAGGTGAAGAATTTATCGTCCAAATCTTGGTCGAATTTCATTTCCTCGACAGTAAGAACGAACTTGCTCCCATCCTCCAAATAAATGTCAATGCTCTTGATTTCAGTTGTTTTCGTATTGATTTTCAATGTTATGCGCTTATATTGCCCCTTAGGGTTAGCCAGTTCTATGGTCGCCATGCCCTTCTCATCAATCTTGGCGATGGTAGCGGCATAATTCTGATCCAAAGAGGTGAGAAGCTTCAAAGGCGTGTTGTCCTCGCCTTCGGTGGCATTGCTTACCATAACCTCTTCTTCATCAATAAGATACAACCAAATCGTATTGCCGTCGGAGATGGTTTGCTGGTCAGCCATTTCAATCTTGTAGGCCTCGCCTTGCAGCCAAGCCTGGCCTTTTTGTGCATTGTCAAAATTTTTCCCGTCGGGACTGATTTGATAGCTGAATTGCATCTCAAGGTTCTTGTGCGCCCTGAGTTGCTCAACGATGCCGCGAACAAGGACATCCGCGCTGTTTTGTGCCGTAAGCACCTGTGTCGCAAATAATAAGAACAGACTGGCGATAATGTTTCTCATTTTCATTTTAGATTCCGTTGTCTTTGTTGTCCAAATCCCGCAAAATCTGTTCCAAAGCAAACTCATCCTTCACTTTCACCTCGCGCGACTTGCTTCCAGAGAACGGCCCGACGATGCCAGCAGCCTCCAACTGGTCGATAATACGACCTGCGCGGTTGTAGCCAAGCTTCAGTTTGCGCTGAATCATCGAGGTGGAACCTTGCTGGGTCTGCACCACAATATGAGCGGCTTCCTCGAAGAGACTGTCACGCTCGCCTTCATCATCAATATCAACGGCTTCGCCCTCTTCTTCAGGCACTTCGGGCAATAGGAACGGTTCGGGATAACCACGTTGCGCACCAATGAATTCGGTAACGGCTTCCACCTCAGGCGTATCGATGAAAGCACATTGCAAACGAACGAGGTCGTTGCCCGTGGAAAGCAGCATGTCACCACGCCCAATGAGTTGGTTGGCACCGCTTTGGTCGAGGATGGTCTTCGAGTCGACCTGCGAGATAACGCGGAAAGCAATACGGGCCGGGAAGTTGGCCTTGATGGAACCCGTGATGATGTTGACCGAAGGACGTTGCGTGGCGATGATGAGATGGATACCGACGGCACGCGCCAATTGGGCGATTCGGGCAATCGGCGCCTCCACTTCTCGGCCTGCGGTCATGATGAGGTCGGCGAACTCGTCCACGACAAGCACAATGTAGGGCAAGAAACGATGTCCCTCGGTAGGCAGTAGCTTGCGCGCCTTGAACTTCTCGTTGTATTCGATAATGTTGCGGCATTCGGCCTGCTTTAACAGTTCGTAACGCTGGTCCATCTCGATGCACAAGGAATTGAGTGTGCGCACCACTTTCTTCACATCGGTAATGATAGCATCCTCAGAATCAGGAAGTTTGGCCAAATAATGCCGTTCAATGCGGTTGTATAGCGTCAGCTCCACCTTTTTCGGGTCAACCATAACGAACTTCAGTTCCGACGGGTGCTTACAGAAGAGCAAAGAAGCCACTATCGCGTTGAGTCCCACCGACTTACCTTGTCCTGTAGCACCTGCCATAAGGATGTGTGGCATCTTGGCCAGGTCGAAGACGTAGGTCTCGTTGGAAATGGTCTTTCCGATGGCGCAAGGCAGTGCGTACTTCGAGTTTTGGAATTTCTCGGAAGCCAACACACTGCGCATCGAAACGGTTTCGGGCTTGCTGTTCGGCACCTCAATACCGATGGTGCCCTTGCCTGGAATCGGAGCGATGATGCGGATGCCCAAAGCGGCCAAACTCAGTGCGATATCGTCCTCCAAGTTCTTGATTTTCGAGATGCGGACACCCGCCGCAGGCACAATTTCATACAGCGTCACCGTTGGGCCGATGGTCGCCTTGATTTTGTCGATGGCGATGCCGTAGTTGCCCAAAGTCTCCACAATCTTGTTCTTGTTGGCCTCCAATTCCTCGTTGTTGATTTCGGATTTCTTGTCACCATAATCTTTCAGCATGTCCAGCGTCGGGAACTTGAAGTCGCGCAGTTCATAACGGGGATCAAAAGGCGTATCAAGCGTGTGATGTTCCATGTTTTTGGGCTTCTCCACAATTTCTTCTTTCGGTGTCTGCTCAATTTCCAACTTCACATCGCTCTCGGTCTCCGCAGGCTTCTCGGGCTTTATAGGTGTGTTTTCAACAGGTTTGGTGCTATTCGTTGGGATGACGATGTCTTCCACCGTAAAAGTTGGATTCTGATGGCTTGTCTTATTTTCAACGAACTGATTTTCATTATTTTGTGTGCGGAAAAATGTATTTTCCTTAGCCACTTGCTCTCCTTCATTCGTCACAATCTCCAAATCAGGCGTGCGGGTGTAGGAAGTGACAGGTGGCAGGTTGCTGTGGTCGTCTTTGCCCAAATTGGTACTGTCTTCATTGGGATCGAAACCATTGTCTTTATTGCTGCTTTGCTGGTCGTGTTTAAGCTCTTCCATGATGCGTTGCTCGGCAAGAATGGCAGCTTGGTGGCGTTGTTCTTCCTCGCGTTTTTCGCGCAACTGCTTGATGTAATTGAAAGTGAGGTTGAATTGGTAGACGGCAAACACGAGAAACAAGAATACCAAGATGATGATGGTACCCGCTTTGCCGACATAATTGTTCAATATAGTGTTGAGCCACATTCCTACCGCACCACCAAAAATAGCACATTGTGGGGTCGAAAGAGCAATGAAAGCAAAAAACAGCGGTATCCAAACAAGGCTCACGAGCGCATATTTCCACACGCTCCACATCTTGATGCGGGCATTGTCAGTTAAGGTCAATCCAATGAGTGCCAGCAAATAAACGAAGAAAAACGACCCGATGCCAAACGACTCCTTAACGAGGGTCTGACCTAGAAATGCGCCAAGTGCACCCGTACGATTGTCGAGTTGGATGTTTTGATTAAATATCTGATAGCCATACTCTTGATGGTTTCCGCTAAAGAAACTGAAGAAATACGACAGCAGCGCGATGAATAAGTAAACAGCCAAGCAAATAAATAGCACTCCGACGATGCGCTTGATTTTGCCATCGGATATTTTTGGCTCTTTCTGAGGCTTTTGCGGCTTCGGCGTCTTGTTTTTTGGCGTCTTTTCCGTTTTTTCGCTCTTTTTCGGAGCTTCCTTTTTAGGCTTTTCCTCTATTTTCGGTTCTTCAGCGATGATTTCCCTTTCCTCCACAATCTCAGGTTCAAGCTGGGTTTTCGGCCTGAAAGTGTTCTCTTTTCGGTTGTTTCCTGCGGTCATTTTCTGTCTTCGTTAACGGTGTGCAAAAATACACAAAAAGTTGGTTTTTGTGAAGTGACTTTTCAAGAAAAATCACCATCAGACCCCTAAAACTATCCCCGCGTCAATATTCAGTTTTTGGCTGATGGTTCGAGCGAGCGAAAGGGAGGGTTCCGTCTTGCCGTGCATGATTTCGCTCATTCTCGGTGCACTGATGCCGAGCAGGGCAGCAACGGCCTGTTGTGTAAGACCCATTTCGTACATGCGGAGTTTGATGATTTCGATGAGTGTGGGTTTGCCGATGGGATAATGGATGTCCTCATATTCAGCAACAAGTTCAGAAAGGAGTTCTAACTCAATGTTTTCAGGCGAATCTTCTGGTGTTCCGTCTTGCCAAGTAAGAGGAAGCAATTCATCAATTCGGGCCATCGTTGCCTTGTATTCTTTTTCTGTCTTAATCTGTGCCATATCTCAAATGTTTTTGATGTCCTCAATTTTGTCGTATTCCGCATGAGTGCCAATAAATCGGATATAGACATTCTGCGGAGTGAATTTTATAACCACCACCAAGCGATAATCGTTGCCTTTGATATTGAATACATAGTGCTGATTTCCAACATAATCGACCGAGTTGAAGGTTTGCTTGATGTCAGAAAAACTATGCCATTCGGCTTCTTCGGTTTTCTTGTACCATTCCATCAAAGCGGATTTTGCTTTCGGGTTTTTGGTGTAATACTCTACTATTGTGTTTTTTGCGATGATTCTCATATTTAGGAGTTGTCCTATTTTACGCTGCAAAGATACTACAATTATTCCAAAAACCGAAACAATCTTACAAAATTTGTAAGATTGTTTCGTGATTAGTATAATAGTTCCCTTTTTTATTTACTATCTCGGGATCCTAAACATCCTCTTCCAACGAATACCACCATTTTCCTTGTCCATCGAGAGCCAAACGAGCACGGGCTTGCCAACGATATGGTTTTCAGGGACAAAGCCCCAATAGCGCGAGTCGGCGGAGTTGTGGCGGTTGTCGCCCATCATCCAGTAGTAGTCCATCTCAAAGGTGTAACTGTCGGCGGGCTTGCCGTCGATGAGGATTTGGTTGCCTTGCACCTTCAGGTCGTGCAACTCATAGGCATGAATGATGCGCTCGTACAATGGTAAAGTGTTGACATTCAATGCTACTGTAACGCCTTTCTTTGGGATGTAAAGCGGCCCGAAGTTGTCCACATTCCAAGGATAGAGGTCGGGACGGTTGGGGAATAGGCTTGTGCTGGTGCCTTGGCCGGGAGCCTGGATGTTGCGCATCACCGAGGTGATGAAGGGCAACTTGATGAGTTCGTCAGCCACCTTTGCGCTAATATTGAGGATGAAAGTATTCGGGTCGGGGGTGCGGTAACCCTCGGTGATGTTGTACTTGTCCAAGGTCTGCTTGTTGATGCCGCCGTTGGTGGTTACCACGGTGTAGTTGTATTGCATGTTCTCGGGTTCAAAGGCTTTCTCGCCATTGATAAACACCACGCCGTCAATGATTTGCAGACTATCGCCAGGCATGCCGATGAGACGTTTCACATAGTTTTCGCGCTTGTCGACGGGATGGCTGATGACCTTGCCAAAATTGGCATGGTCGTTCCAAACTTGCTGGCGACCATACTCGCGAACAAGGTCATAATAGCTGATGCTGCTTTGGAAGACATCGCAAACGGTATCTCCAGCGGGGTAATTGAACACGATGGGGTCGTAACGCTTCATGGTGGAGACGCCTGGATAGCGGTGATAGGGCAACTTGATCCATTCCACGTAGGATTTCTTGGTCTTGCTCAAAGGTAAAGTGTTATGCACAAAGGGGAATGACAACGGTGTGTTAGGACGTTTTGGACCATAGTGTATCTTGCTGACAATCAAGTAATCGCCAACACAAAGCGACTTCTCCATGCTGGAGGTTGGGATGGTGAAGGCCTCGAAAACATAAGTCCTTATTATCAATGCGGCGACTACGGCAAAGACGATAGCATCGAACCACTCGCGGGCGGTCGACTTCTTGGGTCTTTGGGTCGTTGCGGGATCTTGATATTCGTCATCCTTGGCGATAACGGGGAAGAAAACAAAAGGTAAAATGGCAGCCATGCCTTCCTCCCAAACCTTGAACCTTCCGAAGCACTTGCCCAACTCGACGAGCATGAGCAGCAGCATGAAGATGTTGATGT